>JAJOKA010000185.1 GCA_021206555.1 Candidatus Cloacimonadota bacterium
GGAGGACGAAAAGTGAATATAATGAACAATGAAAAGTGAAGGCGATCTTGCTGCTCGAAGTCGAAAGCGCCTGTCATTTTTCATCTCCGCTGTTGGTTTGGGAGGCGCGCGTGATTGGTTTGGCTTCGCGTAATTGGGATGGCGCTTACGACTCCGAGGGAGGACATTTTGGAGTTATTGTCGCTTAATCAAGTCAGGCATGCCGGTGAGTTTCAACGCTACCGGTTTGTTCAGATAAGCCCTCGATCTCCGGGCGGCAATGACTTCAAACAGCGGGACTGGGGGACGAAAAGTGAAGGCGATCTTGCTGCTTGCTCACATCTTCAAAAACTTCCTGCTATTCAAGCCTTTAGCTTTGAGGAGGTAGATACCGGAGCTCAGTTTACTGATATCGCTCTCGGCTTCTTTGCTGCTGAGATCTATCTCCCCCATTCTTTGCCCTTTGAGATTGTAGATAAATACCGGATTGTGTATAGCCATGTCTGACTTCAGATACAGGGTGCCGGACGCGGGATTTGGGTAGATCCGAAGTTCGGGCATCGGGATAGCAGTGGCGTTAGCTATGAAAGAAGCGGGGTTATCGTAAGTGAGCTGCACATTGGCAGCTCCATCGGAAAAAGTGAACACAAGATTTTGCCAATCTTCGGGCAGATCAAGCGGGACTGAGGCATAAGTGACAGTAGAGTTAAAATCAAGATCCCCGGCACTTTGGGGATACAGCTGATTTGCATAGATTCCATCCACCAAGACTGAAGCGTAGTTGGGAACATTTGCATCAGCATCATAGTAATCCACATTGGCCACGACGTTTGCGCCATCAAGCATAATCCCCGGGTTCGACAAAATCGGGCTGCCATCATTGACCGCTTCCACATAGTGAGGTTTGAGCAACACCTTCACGCCATCAGTCATATCCGCCTGTTGGATGCCGTTGACCAGGGTAATGCGGGAAGTGGTGGCAGTGGTGGTAAAGAGCGGATACTCCGGATCATACCAGGAGCTAAAGTCCGGATCCGCAGTGAGATCGGCAATATTGCAGGAAAGAATCAGATAGCCGTCCTCTATGCTATGCTCGATATCGCCCAGACGATTGAGTCCGTTGAATCCGCTACCTGTGATCTTATACAGACCGGGACTGATCACCGGAGCCATGCTCACAGTGTACATCAGGCCATAGACAATGGGGTTATCTTCCGGATCAGAGATGGGATCCACGATCACCGGCATATAGGCAAAATAGGTGAAGCCGGAGGAGGTGGCATAGCTGGGATTAGCGGTCTTGATGGCAAAATAGAGCTTTTCAGCAGTATAGACCATGCGGTAGTCCATGATATCCAGCATCGTGTTGTTATACAGATGATCGTTCAGAGGGTCTGTTTCCAGCTGCGTGGTGGCATAGATCTGGGGCTGCATTGCGCTATAGACAGGGCTTACCAAGGGCTGGGGGAAAAGCTTGGAAAAGCCCACATATCCGGGGACTTCCAGGCTTCCTTTTTGCCAGCCATAGAGCCATTCTTCGGCTTCCAAATTCTGAACATGCGGAGTGCCGTTGACCATGGCGTGATAATGGTATTGCACCGGCTCAGCTGAGTTCACAATGAAGCTGGTGGTATCGGGATCATCGAAGATCCAGACTTGTTCGAAATCCCGCAGCAAAGAGATTGATACTCAGGATGATCAGGATCAAAGATAGGCTTAGTTTCATATTAGCTCCTAAAAAAGTGGTCGTCAGCAGCACAGACCAGGCTTGATTGCGCAAGGCAACCGGTTCAAAGAATTGATAGGTGGGAAGATAGAGATAGTCCCAACCCAGGGTGAAGCGATATTCGAGACTTAAGGGATAGCTGGCCATGAGATTCAGCGCGCCGCCATAGACAAAGCTGAAATCAAACATATTGACGTCACTGAGGCGGCTCTCCTCCCAGATCGGGATCTCGGAGTATTCGCCATCGCCATCGGGAAAATAGACCCTGCCTTCTAGTTCGTGATAACCCTTCAGCTTCAAGCCCATGGCGGTGCCGACGATGGCGACCATCTCCATATTCTTGATTTTCAAGGTTTTGAGCTTGAGCAGCACAGGGATTTCCAGATAATCCATATAGTATTTAACGTCCATCACAGCCGGACGCTCCAGCTCTTCCACCACGCCATCCAGTTCCATCTTGCTGATGGTGATCTGTTCCCGAGAGCCTTTCATGGAATAAAGAGCTTCAAAACCCAAACTGAGATTGTCATTGGCGGCAAAATCCACATACAGTCCACCGATGAAGCCGGGACGAAGCCCGGTCTTGACTTGATAATCTCCCTCATCGCCTTTGGTGCCATAGTGTTGCGAGAGATTCATACCCAGTTTGGCACCCCAGCTGGCAGGAGCTTGAGCACTGGCGTAAGTCATTGAAAAGAGCAGGATAATGATGATTAAGTATCTCAATTACATCTCCGTCAGGTGGTTACTGATGAGTTCATGCAAATGGTCAGATAACCGGTGTTTATCCTGATACAGCGCATCATGGGGATAGATAGGCGGCAGGATCCTGAGTTTGATGGGAGTGGGGTTGATGCCTTTATCGATCTCGTGTACGCGCCAGGTATCCTTGATTACCAGAGGTACGATGGCAGCTTCAGCCATGACCGGAAGCTTGAAACTGCCCAGATGAAAGGGCCCAACCTTGTCACCACGGCTTCGGGTTCCCTCCGGAAAGATCACCATGGGATGGCCATCTTTGATCACTTCCGCGCTTGTTTTGAAGGATTCCATCGCGGCCCGGGCAGAAGCGCGATCGATGAACACACAGGGAATCTCACGCATCCACCAGGATAGAACGGGGATTTTGAAGAGTTCCTGTTTGGCGATGAAGCCGCTGGGTCTATCGATAAAGCCCAATACCAGAGGGATATCAAACATGCCCTGATGATTGCTGATAAAGCAGATATCGTTTTGGGGAGGAAGGTTTTCCTGGCCGCTGACCTCCACTTTGGAGCCGGTGGAGAGCAGGGTCGTCCTTCCCCAAAAACGCACGCAGATGTATACCACTTTGCGATATAGCTTCTTGGGCAGCAGGACTTTGGCTACGATCAAAAAGATGAAGGCTATCATGCACAGAAGCATAAAGCCCATGAACCAGATTTTCCACAGCAGAGATTTCATGCAAGCTCCTTTAATAGCTTAGGTTTACCCACTCTTCGTAGATATCGTTCAGAGAGGTAACCCAAGCTTGTTTGTTTAGCGCGCGTTTGATTGTCTTCCAATACAGCTTTCCCCAGCCGGGGTAGTCCACAGGATCAAAAGTGGTGTTGTGCCACAATAGCGAGATGTGCGATTGATAGGTTGCTGCCATCCCGATCAAGCGATTCAGGGTGCGAGCTCCCGATAAACTGCTGAGATTCATCGCTTTGGCTGAATGCAGGGTGGTATCCATCACGATCAAAGGAATCTCCAGCACCCGGAAGGGGCGGTTTTCTTTGATGTTAAAGGGATAAAAGGGGAAGGAGATACCGGCCCGGAAACCGATGTTTTCCCAATAACCCAGGGTGCTGTCATATTTGATTCCCGCTGCTTCCAGCACACTGAAACTCTTCTGATAATCAAAGTGCAGATAGTGGGTGCGAAATCCGGTGGGATTGAAACCCAAGCCTCGCAGATTGTCCAGTTCCTTGTTCAGAACGGAAAGGTTGAAGGCCGAATCTGGTGAACCGTGCAAGCCCACGTCCTGCTGAGCAAAAAGCCCTGTAAGCTGTGTGCGCGCAACGACATCGTCGATATAGTTTTGGCGTCTGTCCGGGAAATCCGTGCGCGCCAGAATGAACCAGGTGGAACTGATGCCCAGCTCCAGCTCACTGCGCAGCGTTTTCGATCACACCTTTGTGCCCTTTGCGGACTCGCTTGTGCCAATAGTGCCCGAGGATCTTGTAGGCAGCATTTTAGTGGGCGTTGGGTAAAGCTGCGCTTGTTATACAAAAAGGTGTTCTTCAGCGTGTCTTCGTCCCAAAAATCCCAATAATCGATGTCGTGGGACAGACTCACGGCAAAGCGGCGATCATCCCGCCAGGAGATATCCCGGATGAACTCCGGCAAATAGTCCTTCATGGCATAGAGCAAGATGCGGCAATAGATATCGACCACCGGCACTTCAGTGAAATCCCATCGGAATTGCAGGCTTTCTTTATAGTCCACCCGGCCTTTGGGCAGACCACGTTCACTGAACACATATTCGTGCCAGCAAGTGAGAAAATAGAATCCGGAAGCCACGATGTCCTTGCGCAGAATACAGCTATCCTGAGCATAGGAAAAGATGGCTCCGCCTTTGGAAAAGAGGAATGGCACCGAATCCGCGCCAAAGCGACAAAAATTAACCTGTTCCAAAGGGTAAAGATCTTGCCGGCCAAAGAAATCCACCGCTTCGGGATCATAGTGGATGTGCAAAGGGTGATCCCGCTCTCCCGGAGGGCCATAATACAGGTGCGCTGCCTCAAAATGACTGCCATAGATGAACTTGGGGTTGAGCCGCAAGATATAGCAGTAAGTCCTGAACACGAACTCTGCCTTCGGGATATAATCCCGAGGCAGGTTCAATAGAATATTGATGTTCGGGTAGCGCTCCACGGATGTTTACTTCTTATCTTTCTCGGCTTTGATGATCACCAGATCCAGCACTTCCGAAACATCACGCACATAATGGATCTGCAACCCGCTGATGATTTCTTCCGCAAAATCGGCGATGCTTTCCCGGTTTTCTTCCGGAACGATGATCTTCTTGATCCCGGCCCGGCGTGCTGCCAGGATCTTTTCTTTGAGACCGCCAATGGGCAAGACTTTGCCTTGCAGGGTCACTTCTCCCGTCATGGCAATATCATGTTTTACTTTACGCTGCATAAAGAGCGAGGCCAAAGCTGTGGTGAGCGTGATGCCGGCTGAGGGACCGTCCTTGGGCACAGCTCCTGCCGGAAAATGGACATGGATATCGTATTGGGTGAAGACCTTGGGATCAAGCTTGAGCTGAGTATGATGCGCTTTGAGATAGCTCAGCGCTATGCGGGCGGATTCCTTCATCACTTCACCCAGGAGTCCGGTGAGCGTAACCGCTCCTTTGCCGGGCATGCGAGTGCTTTCGCAGAAAAGGATTTCCCCACCATAGCTGGTCCAGGCAAGACCAGTGGCCACACCGATCTCAGCCTTGCGATTGGCCATTTCCAGAGAATACTTGCGCGGGCCCCAGATAGGTCTGCACGTCTTTGTCCTTGATCTGCCAGGGGCCGCTCTTGCCGGAAGCTACTTCCCGCGCGATCTTGCGGAAGATCGAGCCGATGCGACGTTGCAGATTGCGCACTCCCGCTTCCCGCACATAATAGCGGATCAGCTCCTGCAGAGCGCTTTTGTGGAGGCTTACCTGGGAATCGGCCAGGCCATTGTCCTCCATCTCGCGAGGGATCAAATAGCGCTTGGCAATGGCGATCTTATCCAGTTCCAGATAGCTGCTGAATTCGATCACTTCCATCCTGTCCCTGAGTGGAGCGGGGATGGTGT
>JAJOKA010000046.1 GCA_021206555.1 Candidatus Cloacimonadota bacterium
AATGTGTGAAGCCAAGCCAGTTTCGATGATCACCCAATCCCGCATCGGAGCCGATTATGACAAGCGCTTTCGACTTCGAACAGCGAGACTGCTGGCCATAAATCCAAAAGTGTCCTAGAACAGCAGTTTGCCAAAACTGCCGATCATCCTTCACAGATTCCAGCAAGTCAGCATGTCTCTCCAGAAACTCAATATACTCCTCGCTGATAAACCTTTCGTAGGGTATCTCAGTTCGCTTTCCTGCCCATTCCAAAAAGCTTGACCATGGCCAATCTCCCGGCAGTTGCACGATACCTGCCGCAACAGGATTGTTATGGATGTATGCGATCAACTGAGCCACATACCCCTCATAGTCCACTAATATGTGCTGAGCTTTACCCGCAAAGATGCTGCCATGGCGCTGATAACGTTGTTGTAATATCTGGCGTAGCGTAGCCACACTTTGTTCATATATTCCGAGGGTGGGGCATCCGAGACTTGTTTGATCAGGATATGATAGTGATTTGGCATCAGGCACAAAGCCAGGATGGAGAAGCTTTTGCTGCTGTATAGCTCTTTAATCAGCTTCAAGCAGATCTTGTAATCCGCGCTATCCTTGAATAATAGGGAGTTATGGACGGCATGATTGTAGATATGATAAATGTTCCCTGGCTTGAAATGGGTTTGTGATAGGCGCATGATGTTTTCCTTTTGGAGTTTTCAGAATAGTATATTTTGTTTTGGGGAGTGTGCAAGTGGTTTGTTCGCGGGCTTGCTGTTAGAAGTCGAAAGCGTGCTGAAATCTCGACTCCGAACGGCATGAGCTATCGGGCTGGGTATGGTGGGCATTATCTAATTCAGAAACGCTTTCAACTCCAAAATATCCTCCCTCGGAGTTGTAAGCGCTATCCCAATTATGTGAAGCCAAACCAACTACGTTGATCTCCCAATCCCGCATCGGAGCCGATGGTTTCAAGCGCTTTCGACTTCGAGCAGCGAGACTGCGATATCTGGTATGACTTTGATTCTTTTCCTCTTGATCTCTTTGTTCTAGATTCTTCGCTGACCCGCTGCTCGAAGTCCATGCTGCCCGAAGTTCCCGAGCTTGCTCTAGTTTTTTCGTAGCCCTCAAATTTTGTAGGCATTCAGACCATGATTAGCAGCATGAACTCCGAGGGAAATGCCCGCTATTTGAAGTCATTGCCGCACGCAGATTGAGGGCTATAACGATCTGAGTGGAGGCTTCACAACTTATCGGCTTTCTTGTATATGTCTAGCGGCAATAACTCCAAAGTGGTGCTACGGCAATAACTCCAAAGTGTAGATCGCTGAATTATCTTGACATTTGCAGGCTTCCGCGTAACTGGGAATTGTGTTGCTAAGGCTATACATAGCCGTATTTAAGCCATAGCAGGGATGCCTCAATAGAAAGGAAAAAGAATGATTAAGTTTTGGTCGATGATTATCCCGTCTCTCGTTTTGCTGGGTCTCTCCGCCTGCGCGGTGATGGATCTCAGCACTTTGGATACCGCGATGCCGGTGGCTCCTGCCAAAGTGCAAGTGGCTCCCTATCAGGCGATTGGCCTGGATATGAGCAGCGTGGTATATGATGACGAATCGTATGATGACGATCAACGTTATGCCAGTGTGGACTTGGCCAGCGGTTTCAAGGCCAATATCAGTCTGCGTGAAGATCTGGATTTGCAGATGCGCGCTTACTTGGGATCAGGAAATTCGCGCGGGGCCAAGCTTGGCATCAAAAAAGCTACTAATGCATGAAGGTAACATGTATCTGGCGATTGCTCCCGCCTTCAATTGGGTGACCGACAAGCCCAGTAACAGCGAAGAACCGGACTACAAAGCATACGGAACCGAGCTCCAGCTTCTGAACACATACGAATCCGGTGGAGCTTCGATCACGTTGGTCGCGCGGGGTAATTATTCTCGACTGATGCTGGATCGCAAGGTATATGGCTCCGGCAGTGGCACGGACTTTCGTGAATATGACATCGTGCACGAAGGACTGCGGGCAAACGTCTGCCTGAAGGCCAAACACCTGTACATGATCCCCGAGATTGGCTTTGAACTGGTTCCGGTGATCAAGGGAAAACTTAGCATGATCCCGACCATTGGTTGGACGATAGGAGTACAATTGTGAGATATTTTGCAGTTTGCCTTGATAATTCTGGTCTGCCTGGCGCTCTATGCCTGTGCCGGAGTGGACGCGTCGGTGATGGACACCGCGGAAACCCTGGGCAGGGGTAAATTCAGCGTTTCCAATACTTTCACGATGGGCATCAATTTTCCCGGAGTGGCAGGCGATGGATCCGGAGGATATCTATTCGAGTGACAGCGTGCATCCCATGCAGTATCAGGAGCTGAGGGTGGGGATCAATCCCCAGATGGATATCAGCCTTCGCGGTGGCCTGCATGAAGATGGTCAATCCGCAAAGCTGCTCTTAAAAAAAGCAGATCAAGAAAAGTGAAAACACTTCCTCTGCCATCGTCTTCGGCGGTGGCTATGCCAAGGCGGAACCCCGCTTTTGGGATACTGACGAATGGGACACAGCACAGAATCTGGCCATCAAACACTATCAAGTGCTGAGCGGAGATCTGGCCTTGCTCTTCACGCGCAGAGTATTGGGCGAACACTATCTCACCCTGGCTGCCCGCAGCTCATATCATCGCGTCTCCAAGGATTTAAAGCAGGGCATTGGGGAAGATTATGATGTTTACCACGCCGGCATCAGAGCCAACGCAAAGTACTATATGGATTCATTTTACGGAATGCTGGAGCTGGGCATCGAAGCTCCGCTGAGCATCGAAGGAGCACGGCAAGTATATCCCTGGATGGGCCTCCGCGCAGGTTGGGACATCGATTTTTAAAACTATGAAAGCGAATAAACTATACATTCTGGAGACCATGCCGGTGCCACGAGCAATCATGCATCTGGCCATTCCCAGTGTGCTGAGCATGATGGTGAACATCCTCTATAACCTCACCGATACCTTCTTTATCGGCAAACTCAATGATCCATACCAGGTGGCAGCGATCTCGATCTCCATGCCGCTTTTCTTGCTGCAAATGGCAATGGCAGGTGTGTTTGGCATTGGTGGCGGTAGCTATCTATCCCGGCTTTTGGGCAAGAAGGACATGGAATCTGCGCAAAACACTCTTTCGGTATCAGTGTTCACCGCAGCGCTGCTCTCGGTGGTTTTGGGCATCTTAGGGATCATCCTGATCCCCTTTTTCCTGAACATGGTATCCGCCAGCGGCGCTACCTACGAATATACCCGTAAATATATGTATTATATCCTTTTAGGCAGTCCCGTGATCCTGCTAAAGTTTACTCTGGTGCAACTGCTAAGAGCAGAAGCGCGGCTAAAGAAGCGATGATCGGACTCTTCATCGGCACGGGTATGAATATCATCCTGGATCCTTTGTTCATCTTCGCTTTTTGGCATGGGCGTGACCGGCGCGGCGGTGGCCACGGTATTGGGTAATGGCTGCGGTATGCTCTACTATCTGCAATACTATCTGCGCAAAAAGAGCCTGGTGCATCTAAGCTTTAAACACATGAAGCTCCAGTGGAACTGTTACAAAGAGATTCTGATGATCGGCATTCCCGCTTCACTCTCACAGGTGATGCTCAGCATCGGCAGCACGATCAGCTATCGTCTTGCCGCTGGATACTCGGATCACCACGTAGCCTCATTGGGCGTGGCCTCCCGCGTCTTCACCATCCCCATCTTCATCTTCATCGGCATCTCGATCGGGATTCAGGCCTTGGTGGGCTATACCTATGGCGCGGGTAACTATCAACGGATGAAAGAGACCATCCGCACCTCCGTCCTGATCTCGCTCTCCTTCAGCGCGGTGCTGACATTGCTTTTTGCGCTCTTCCCCCGCGAACTGATCATCATCTTCATCAAAGACGCGGACATCGTTGAGATCGGCACCTTGACGCTGAGAGCATATGTCTATGCCATCCCGATCGCGGCCGTGGGCATGATCCTGATGACATCACTGCAAGCGATGGGTAAAGCCCTGCCGGCCTTGATCGTGGCTTTATCACGACAAGGGATCATGTATATCCCGGCCATCCTGATCCTGAATAAACTCTTTGGCTTCGAAGGCCTGGTCTTTGCCATGCCCCTGGCGGACCTTTTGACCACGATCCTTTCGGCCACTTTCTTGCTAGTGATTTTGAAGGGAATGGGCACCTGCGGTGCGAGATAGGTGCCTGCGGCACGAGATGGGCGGCTTCGCCGCGAGATGGGTGCTTCGCACGAAATGAGTTGCTATGCAACGAGATAGGTGCTGCGCACGAAATGGGGTTGCTTCGCAAGAGATGGGTGCTGCGCACGAGATGGCGAGGTCGCGATAGGATTCGACACGTCTCGTGTCGAGCTAACCACTAATCACTAACCACTAAAAACCTAATCCTTCCCTATTGAGATACGGTCATGATACGGTCATGATATGGTGATCCTCATGACCGTATCATGACCGTATCATGACGATATGTAATCAGCAGAGCCCCGTCAACCAAGTACTCAGCACTCAGCACTCAGCACTCAGCACCAAGCACCCCTAACACCTAACACCTAACACCTAACACCTAACACCTAAATAGTCCTTGACACCAATACTGCTTTTTTAATAGGGGCTTAAGGTAGATAAATATTAAGCAAAAGACATGGAGGAAAGATGTCCGACACTCTCAAATACGGAACGGTTAGTTCTCGCGAAGCGATGGAACTGGAAGAAAAATACGGAGCGCATAACTATCATCCGCTGCCCGTGGTATTGGCCAAAGGTGAAGGCGTATTTATGTGGGATCCGGAAGGAAACCGCTATTATGACTTCCTTTCTGCCTATTCGGCGGTGAACCAGGGGCATTGTCACCCCCGCATCATCAAAGCTTTGTGTGATCAGGCGCACGAGCTCACGCTCACATCCCGCGCTTTTTACAACAACAAACTGGGTGAATATGAGAAATTCATCACCGAGTTCTTCGGTTTTGATATGGTCTTGCCGATGAATAGTGGAGCAGAAGGCGTGGAAACCGCCATGAAGCTTGCCCGCAAATGGGCTTACAACGTCAAGGGTGTGGAAAATGGCAATGCCATCATCATCTTTGCGGAAAACAACTTCCATGGCCGCACTCTGGCCATCGTATCCGCAGCAGCGATCCGGATTGCTATGAAGGCTTCGGGCCTTTCACACCCGGCATCGTGCGCGTGGCTTATAACGACGCCAATGCCTTGAGCGAATACCTGCAAAAAACACGGTAAAAAACGTGGCGGCTTTCATCGTGGAACCCATCCAGGGTGAAGCCGGCGTCTTCGTTCCCGAAGATGGCTATCTGAAAGCCTGTTTTGACATCTGCAAAGAACACAATGTGCTCTTTGTGGCCGATGAGATTCAGACCGGTATTGCCCGCACGGGTAAGCTGCTGGCCTGCGATTATGAGAATGTGCGTCCGGATATGCTGATCCTGGG
>JAJOKA010000162.1 GCA_021206555.1 Candidatus Cloacimonadota bacterium
CTCAATGCAATTAGAAGCGTACAAGCATGAAATGATCAAGAAATATGAGTATGACAAGGTTCTTATTGACATAAAAATTGATATATTCCGATCCCTGATAGATCTTAAGAAAAAGCTGATCTTGTCCAGGAATGAACTCGGTAAGCAATACCCTAATCTGATACAAGAAATGTATGAAGAAATGCAAAACATTATGATTCAGGTAGCTTCCATAGCGAATCTTGATCAAGAAGTTGTGTCTTTAAATAACCAGTTAAACGCTGAATACAATAAATTTACAAACTATTTATTGCAGATCCAGAGCAATGGTGGAAGTACATTTATTTACGAAGACTCAGGTGAGTTTTGAAAAGAATACTTAATGCTTTGCAGTTAGCCTTATTCGTTAATCTGGTTTGAAGTGAGAGCGTCTACTTTATGCAATCAATACATGAACTCTGTTGAGCTACCAAAATCCATAGAACCCGGAGAGGCATGAAGGCTCTGGATAACCCTCAAGAGATTCTAATCAACAATCAGTTAGATGTGAAGTATCATCACCAAAGAGTGGTTGGTTACAATAGAATCCGAACAAACAGTAACCTCAATGAATGGCAGTGCCTATTGAATACCTTGAAGAAAAAACTTGTTTATGAATAGTATGCCAGAATTCTTAAGCTATCCATATACCTTGGTGAAACGCGAAGAGCCAGATTTCGAGGTCATCCTTAGCAGTGGGGAGGTAATGCTAATCGAAATTACTCGTGCCACTACAATGAAAAATGAAGCTCTCAAGCATCAGTTATCCCAGGCAGACGAAGATATTGAGATGGCAGAAGTATCCAATGACATGTTTACTCTTGAAAAGCCAAACAAGGGAGAAATGCTAAAAAAGCCTTGTAAAATAAAGGAGATGGTTTACAGGGAACCGGAATGTATGGGTGGTATGCTGAAAAACAATGGGTATCTATCGTCTTATCTGCCATAGAGTCAAAGCGAATTAAACACTATGCAAGTAATGTAGACATTTTACTAATTGACGATAAGCATCTTCCCTATGCGAGTCCCAAGTATATCAACAAACGTTTTGAGTTTCTAAAGATGGAAACTGATTGCAATACAGCGCTCATCGACCTGCAGTGCTTTCCATTCATTTTGACAGATACACCTGGAGCTTTAGGCATCATAAGGCACAATAGTCAGTGGCTTATTAGCCCTCTTTTCTTGCCAGATGGCTGGATGGCAGAGTAGAGTATCACAATCATAAAAAACACTTACTTGCCGATCACATACCCCATTCCCTCATACCCCTTTACACGCTTTCTGTACATGTTAGCAAGCATCGGTTCACTCATATCGACATAATCGTAGATCACAAGCTCTGTTTTGTTAGCATGAGCCCTATGCAGCCTGCCTGCATATTGTTGCAGCACTCCTTTCCAGGATATGGGCAAGGTGAGGACCAGCAGAAGTTTAGCCCAACTTTACCACTTTGAGTAGTTACATGCCTCTCCTGCAAGCACATAGATTTTTCGTGGGGACTACATTTTTGTATGTTTCAGTGCTTTGATAACAGGGTTGGGGCTCATGTTGAGAGCCTTGTATATTTTCAGGTGATAGGGTTCAGCAGAGCTGGTAATGCGTTCTAATACAGTTGTTTTGTCTCTACGCATGGCTGTGATACTCACTCTTCTGTGAGTCGACATTCGTGCTCTAACGGTATTCCAGGAGTCATTTATCCCATCCTGGCGTAATTGAAGGCAGATCGAGTTGAGAAGATGGTAAGCCAGAACCGCGATGAAGATGTGGGCTTCAGCCCTTCTTTCTGTTCGATGGTAGATGGGACGGAAGGCCAGCTCATGTTTGAGGCTGCGAAAAGCTGCTTCGATCCGGTTCAGCATCATATATGTATCCCACAGTTGCTGTTCATCCCATTCGCGACAGCTGCTTCTCAGCCAATATGAACCGGAAAAACGCTCTTCTTCCTCTTCCTGCTTGACTTTATGGTATTCAATTGAAATCACTGTTCCGTCTTTCTCACGCACATCGATCTGGTAGAATCTGCCGATTGCCGAGTAGCGTTCTCGGAGCCGTCCGATCCGCTCCATGATCTTCTCAAAACTCTTGTTGCTGCGTTTCTTGCTAAGGCTGGCGATGATCTTTTCCAGATCATCTTCAAAGCGCATGCAATAGCTATCTTGCATTGCTCTTTCTTTGTCTTCCATTTTCTGACTGTGACAATACAGCAAGAGCTCATCTTCAGTCTTAAAGATCTGGGCTTCAACTAGATTTCGCTTGTCTTTATGAACCACTTTCACTGCGGTCGGATCAATCTCGGTTTCAAATGTCGGCTTAGTTCTGGATACACATAGGTAATCATAGCCCTTTTGCCTGAGATAGCTAAGGTTCTCTGTAGTGGCAATCCCGGCATCCATGACTACTGTAGGTTTGCGGCCGGATTCCAGATTGGCAGAAAGACTCTCGATCATCTCCTGCAAAGTGTGAGGTTCACTTACCGAGCCTTCAAGGATATTGGTCTTTTTGCAGAAACCAAGCTCATCTACCACCATGCCCAAAGTCAAAAGACGGCAATCGCTGCGCTTCTCTTTGGAACGACCAAACTTCGCTTTGGGGATTGATTTAGCGCTGCCTTCCAAAAAGGTGTTGGTCAGATCGTACAGACACAGACTTTCCTGTAGATTGAAGATACTTCGTTCTTGGGTGCAAAGATGAGTCTCAATCTTGTCTTTGTGCTTGTAAATGGCATCGCTGATCCGGTATAGTGAATTGTGCCCAAGCCGGCTGAGGTCTTCCTCTAAAAGCTCGTCAATGGCACTCAGCTCACGAGCCCAAAGTCTGGTCGCATTCTCGCTGCCGGGATCTACCAGCTTGCCAATGATGGATAGACTCATCAGCTTCCTCTGGCGCACCGCGATACCAAGCTCCCGAAACAAGTCGTCAAATCCCAGTCGCTTGTACATGGTATATCCCAGATATTCCGGCCCAAACGAACGGTCATTGAAGACCTGAAACGAGCTTCTGTAAACCAATTCATCCGTTGACCCGGGTTGTTCCGAACGGCTATCGTGCTGACCGAACTCAGGATGCTTTGCCAGGATCAGATTACAGTAATACCGGGCCAAAGCCTCGATAGTTTCATCCACAAACAGCAGCTGCTGATTATGGAGCATCGCCTCCACTGTATCAGCGAGTAACTTCCACTGCGTTTCCGGCAGAGGAATATCCCTCACTGTCAGCAAGGTCTGATGCCTGGGACCGGCACTGCTCCGATACCCGCGCACAAAGCGGTATTCGGTGTATGATTTACCGGTGCTTTTGTAGGTCTTGGTCACTTTCTTAATAAACATGGAAGCCACTATTGGGAAGTCACTTAAGCTGTCAAGCAATATCTCAAATCTGTGGGGGACAACAATTGAGATTTTACCGTATTGCTTGATATGCAGGGATCTATATAGCAAGCATCAAGCACGCCTAACGCTATGATATTAAGCAACTTAGAGGTTCTGAGCCTCAGCGTTCATCATAAGCATAGATGCCCGAAAAACCCTAAAATAAGCCATTTTGCCAGTGGGGGTGGTAAAGTCGGGTTAGCATTTGAGAGTTGACAATGGGGTATTGACAATAGGGGACTTTGTTTGACGACACGAGACGTGTCGAATCCTGTAAAGCGAAGCCGGTCAATGGTTTTCGTGAGGTTTCGAAAAATAGTTTTGGATTTGTCCAGTGATTGTCCAGTTAAGAGAGAGTAGGTGTGAGGTGTGAGGTGTGAGGTGTGAGGTGTGAGGGGCTGCGCTGCTCGAAGTCGAAAGCGCAGGAAATCTTCGGCTCCGCTGTGAGACTCAAGGGATGGGCGATGATGATTTGGCTTCCAGGAGCTGGGATGGCGCTTTCAACTCCGAGGGGAGGAGGGAGCGGAATGTTCTTGACAGAATGAACGGTGTTTGGAATATGGCACCAGAATCGTAAAGACAGAGGTTAGACGTAATGATTACGAAGATGATGAGATCACTGATTCCGGCGGCATTGCCGGATAAGCAAAAAGCCTTGCTGCTTGCGGGGACCAAGCTCTTTCACCGCTATGGTTTCAGCAAGGTGAGTGTGGAGGAGATCTGCCGGCTCGCGGTGGTGAGCAAAGTCACATTTTACCGCTATTACCGGGGTAAAGACGGCTTGATCCTGGCCATCCTCGAGCTCATCTTTTCGGATATGATCCGCCGCAGCAACGAGCTCTTGGATAGTGAACGCGGTCTGAAAGAGAAGTTTGACCGCGTGATCGTGATGAAGCAGGAATTTATAGACATCCTGGGCGAGGAACTGACCCAAGGGTTCTTTGAGCATCCCACTGCACGCGCTTATTATGAAAAGCTGAGTCGCGAAAGTTATGCCAGCTTCCGCGCCTTTCTGATAAGAGAGCAAGAGCGAGGTGGTATCAATCCTGAACTGAACATCGATTTGTTTATGGCGATCCTGCGAGAGCTTTCAGGCCTGATTTCCAGGAAAGTTTTAGAAGATAAATGCGCGAACTTCAAGGAAATGGTGGCGCAGGTGAACGAGATCCTGGTATATGGCCTGATCAATCGGGAAGCAACATGAAGTCCGCACTGATCCAGCTGCTGTTGCTGGCGAGCTTTGGCCTTTGGGGTCTTGAGAGCAGCAATCGCTTTGCCCTCTATGGCGATCTGGAGGAAGAGCAGCAAAGGCTGGGAACCCTGTGGGCGATGGACATCTCGGAAAGCCTTGATTTGCAGGCGCTGAGCTTGCAGGGGGGAATACAGCATGTATGCTCGCTATCAGAGCTCCTGGGAGGATGGACATAACGCCACGATGAACGCTGAGAGCTATCGCGCCTGGGTCAGCCTGAGCCGTCCCCAAACCGAGCTAAGGATTGGTCTGCAACGGCTGAACTTTGGCAGCGCGCGGATATTGAGACCCTTGCAGTGGTTTGACACGCTGGATCCCCTGGATCCGCATCAATATACTTCAGGCGTGGAAGCCGCGCTATTGCGGCACCATTGGCTGAATAATGCTAATCTCTGGGTGTGGGTAATCAGGGGTACGGAACTGCGTTCTATGTCGACAGGAGAGGATAGGATTGCAGACGTCTCGTCTGCACAAGCGACCAAGTCGCTTCCTTTTACGGAACTGCGTTCCGTGTCGACACGAGACGTGTCGAATCCTAGGGGCAACCCCGATCCAGGGAAGAATTTTAGCAGCAAAGAAGACAGTCCGGAGCTTGGCGGTCGCGTCCAATACCCTTCACCTTTGGGGGATCTGGCCTTTAGCTATCACCACAGGAAACTGGAGCAGGGCGCGGAAGACCGGGCAGGGCTGGATCTGCGGATGGATCATACCATTGGCAGCTGGATCGAAGCCTCGGTTTCCGCGTTCAGAGACGTTCCCCTGTTGCCGGATTATATTCTGGCACTTACTCTGGGCGCGGATTATAACTTCAATATCGGGAAC
>JAJOKA010000013.1 GCA_021206555.1 Candidatus Cloacimonadota bacterium
CAAAGGAACACCCTCTTTATCGTGCCTGGGAGAGGTCCAGCGTCCCTCGGCATTGCGCACGGTTGTAGTGGCCTTGCCAAAGTCATGCGCCAGACTGGCAAGCAGCAGTAGCACGCGGTTCGGTCGATCCAAGTGCTCACGTGCTGCAAGCATGGCTGCAGCGTCGCAGGTATGCAGGGTATGCGTGAAGACGTCCCCTTCCGGATGCCAGACCGGATCCTGTGGCAAGCCGACCATGGCCAGAATTTCAGGAAACGCTTCGATCCAACCGGTTTGCAACAAAACCTGCAATCCGGCTGACGGCCGCTGCGCAAGCGCTGCCCACTTTTCCCACTCAGTCCATATCCGTTCCACCGGCAAGGTACTAAACTCCGGCAGCAAGGATTTGCACAGGACGGACGTGCCGGGATCCAGCTTTAAATCAAAGCGTGCGGCAAACTGGACGGCTCGCAAAACGCGCAGGGGGTCCTCAGCAAAACCGGGTCCGACCGCACGCAGCAATCCCGCACGCAAATCCCGAATACCTCCGTGAGGATCACAAATATTCCCGGAAAAATCCTCGCCGATGGCATTGATGGTGAAATCCCGGCGCATCACGTCGTCCAGGAGATTGCCATAGCTGATGACGGGGTAACCCGCTTTTTTGGTGTATTGCTCTTTGCGGGTGCCATTGAGATCCAGGCAAAAATCGTCATAGTCCAGACGCACAGTGCCAAACACCTTGTTTACCCGATCACTCAGGCAATCACCATGCCCACGCAGCCATTTTCCCAGTTTGATCCCGCCATTGGGCAGCTCCACCGTGAGGTCAAAATCCCAGATATGCTTCCTGCCCAAAAGGTGATCGCGCACAGCTCCACCTACGATGTAAGTGTTTCCGGCAAAAGAACTTCCCTCCAATTGGGGAATCAGCCGTTCTCGCAGCTCACTGATGGTCATAGCAGTTCAGAGATCACATAATTTGAGATAAAGAGTCCATAGCGGCTGATTCTGATGCCTTCACCATCGGCAATCAGCAAGCCGGCTTCTTGCAGTTTGGCGATGGCTTTATCACGTCCGAACTTCATGCCAAAGCGCTTTTTGTAATCAGCAAACTTGATGCCTTCGCTCAAGCGCAGACGCATCATCACATAGTCCCATTCATCATCGTCTTTACTGTTTTTGTGGCCATTGGGAAAGAGCTTGCCGGAGGCTAGATCCCTCTCGTATTGCTGCAAATCCGGAGGATTGGAATACCTGATCCTTTTGTAATAACCGGTGGATCCGGCACCCCAGGCCAGATATTCATCGCGGTTCCAATACAGCATATTGTGGGTGGACTGGTAGCCCGGCAGGGCGAAATTTGAGATCTCATATTGCCGGAAACCGGCTTTTTCGGTGAGGTGGAGGATCATGTCGTATTGATCGCTCAACACCTGATCTTTGGGGATCTTTTTGAGATACTTTTTGAAGGGGGTATCATCATATATTTCAAGCAGATAGCAGGATAGATGCTGAACAGGAAGCCTGAGCATTTGCTCCAGATTGGCTTCCACGCTATCTTCGGTGCTGTGGGGCATGCCATACATAAAATCCACGCTGATGTTGCTGAAGCCATACTCCTGCAACAGCCGGATACCGGGCTCGATGTCCGCGGCTTTATGCCTGCGTCCCAATAACATAAGCTCTTCATCATCCATGGATTGCGTGCCCAGGGACACACGGTTGACGCGGGTAGCGCTCAGCTCTTGCACATATTGTGGTTTAAGCTGGATGGGGTTGATCTCCAGGGTGATTTCGGCATCATCCGATAGTGGCAGATCACTCAAGATATCGTTGATCTGGCTCGCGCTGAGCAGAGAAGGCGTGCCTCCGCCAAAATAGACGGAAGTTAAGGGACGCTTGATCTGAGGCAGATAGAGCTGCTTTTCCTGGTTCAGGACATCAAGATAATGCTCAAAATCATCGCGCTTGAAGGGCAGAGCAAAAAACGCGCAATAAGGGCAGCGGGTGAGACACCAGGGAATATGGATATACAGGCCTAACGGGCCATGCGGAAGATTCTGTTCCATCTCACATGCGGTGTGTCATAGAGTTTGTTGTACTCTATCCCTCGGGAAAAGAAGATCAACCAGGGAGAGCCGGTGATGTCCTTGCGTTCCAGGAAGCCCCAATAGCGGCTATCTTCGCTCACATCACGGTTATCACCCAGCACGAAGTATTTGCCTTCGGGCACTTTGATGGGGCCAAACCAGTCACGGTTGAAGACGCGTCTGGCATTCAGGGTATCAGCTTCCACGCGGTAGGGCTCGTACCAGATCTCATCCGGACGCTTGCCCCAGGCGATGTGATCGATCTGGTTTTCGGCATAACGATGGTCGTCGATCACGCGCGGAGAAGCGGGAGGAGCAGGGATGGCCATGCCATAGCATTCATAGCCGCGATTGAACTCTTCGCCATTGATATACACGATCTTATCCCGCACTTCGATGATGTCGCCGGGCATGCCGATCACGCGTTTGACCACGTTTTTGCGCGCGTAATAGGTGATATGGAAGGCGGTGAGCGGAAACTTGCTGAAAGAGGTTTCTTTGTTGATGTATAAGGGGTGAAAGAGCTTGATGAAGTTGTCCTGATATTTGGGGTGTTCCGGAGTGCCTTCTTCGATCTTGGGATAGCGGAAGGTCACGATGTCCTCGCGCTTGGGATCGGTGAGAAAGTATTTTACTTTGTTGGCTACCAAAAAGTCACCGGTGAGCAGGGTTTTTTCCATCGAAGAGGAGGGGATCATGAAGTTCTGAAAGGTGTAATTCCGGATGATCATGCTACCACAAAGGCAAAAAGGATGGCTTCCGTCCAATCCTGCAAGCCGGGTTTACGCTTGTGAAACTTCTTCCCTTCCGGCAGCGGAGTGAGGGTGTAACTGATCTTGCTGTCTTTGTTTATCTTGCTTTTTTGCATTTTGCTTATTATCCCTTTGGCATTTCTGCGCATTGATGACTACCACACAGAAAATATGGCAGATGTGTCAAGCACAATTTGGCGCGCCGAGCTTTTCAGGCTTCAATGAGTTCGGCACTTGACATATTCCCGACATGAGGATTTCTGGTTCATGATTGTGAACAATCTGGTGATGGAGTTCGCCAAAACCGCCTTGATGCTGATGACTCCTACTAAGATTAGGAGTATTGCAATGTCTTTCAGCACGATCTTTGCCTTCATCCTGCTGCTGGGATGGCTCGGTGGGCGCATGTTCAAACGGATTGGCCTGCCTTCCGTATTGGGGATGCTCATGGCCGGCATTCTCCTGGGCAGTATTTTGAACCGTAACTTACCCGCATCCTTGGTGGCCGTGGAGCCCTTTTTGAAGAGCTTTGCCCTGCTGGTGATCCTATTGAGAGCAGGCTTGGGCATCAACCGTAAGATATTGAAGCAAACCGGGATAACGGCTATCTTGATGGCGGGCATTCCCTGCCTTGTGGAGGGTGCCGCGCTGTATCTCGCCTTTCGCTATATCTTTGCTTTTTCCGCTTCTGTGGCAGGAATGACGTCCTTTTTGCTGGCAGCTGTGTCTCCGGCTGTGATCGTTCCTTCGATGCTGAATCTGAAGGAACTGGGCTATGGGGCAAATAAACAGGTTCCCACGATTATTCTCGCCGGAGCTTCTCTGGACGTGTCTTTGCCATCACGCTGTTTTCCATCTTCAGGCGCATGTATTGCGAAGGCAGTGGCTTCGCCTTTGCGGAAATGCTGCATATCCCGTGGTCGATCATTGCCGGCATTGGCATTGGCAGTGGTTTGGGCATCCTGCTCCTGCTCCTGCTCCTGTTTCGCAGTATCAAACAGATTCGGGCCACAGAAAAAGTGATCGTGTTGCTGGCGCTTTCGTTGGTGATGATTGAGATCGGTGATCACTATCAGATCGCGTCGCTTTTGGGAGCTATGACAGTAGGCTACATCCTGTTTGAACGGGAAAACAAGATTGCCAGGGAAATAGCCTCAAAACTATCCAAAATCTGGATCTTTGCTGAGATCGTGCTCTTTGTATTGATCGGGCTCTCGCTAAATCCGACGTTTATCCTGAAAGCAGGCTGGAAGGGGCTGATCGTCATCCTGATCGGGCTTGCGGCCAGATCCGTCGGCGTGCTGATGGCCACCGCTTTCTCAAAGCTGAACCGCAAAGAAAAGCTCTTCTGTGTGATAGCCTATCTGCCTAAAGCCACAGTGCAGGCTGCTTTGGGAACCATTCCCCTGGCGCTTGGCGTTGCCGAGGGCGAGCTGATCCTGGCGTTGGCAGTGATGGCAATCTGCGTGAGCGCGTCTTTGGGATTGATCCTGATCAATCGCTATGGAACGAAACTGCTGTGCAGTCCGCACTAATCTCTTGACGCAAATGGCTAAGCTCCGGCATTTGTTCCCTATGTTTGAACTTAATGATTGCACTGTCCGCCTTGCCCGCCCTTCAGATCGTGATGATCTGATCGAAGTGTCGCGCGGAATCTGGGATGGGCACGACTATTTGCCCAGGATCGTGGATCGCTGGATTCATGAGGATTGGTTCTTTGTTTGTGAATACCAGGGCAAGGTGATCGCCTGTCTCAAGCTCACACTTTTCCCGGATAAGGTGCTGTGGTTCGAGGGTTTGCGCGTGCATCGCAAGTATCAGGGCAAGGGCATTGCCAAGCTGATGAACCGGGAACTGATGGTGTTTGCCGCATCGCTTAAGGCCAAGGATCCGGCGCTCAGTTTTGAGTTTTGCACTTACTACAAGAACGTGGAGAGCCTGGCCATCACTGCCAAAATGGGTTCGCAGACAGTGGAAGCATATTACAACATGCAGCGTCGGGGCGTGATCAAGCTCAAAGAACCTGAGATCATTAGAGACTTTGGCACCGAGATCTTCAGGCATTATCCCAGGTATCTGCCGTTGAATTGGCACGCGGTGCACTCAAAAGAGATATCCCTACCCTTCATCAAAGAGCATGCCATCGTCTTCCGGGGTGAAAAAGGGCTCTACCTCACCGGCACTGTGGGCGAAAGCTGCATCACTCTGCTCTCGGATCTGCCCTCGGACATCAGAGCGGAACTGCCCTATCTGCAATACTTTTTCGGTCCTCGCAAGAATATCAATCTCACCATCCCGCAGGATATGGGGCAGGACATCCCACACTTGCAGGAAGCGAAGTTTTTCTTTTGGGATGATGATGGTGAAGTAGCCAAGAACATGCTGGTGTTCAGCTTGTCGGGCTGAAGATCAGACTCACAAATAAGCACAAATATAAAGCTGATACAGCCTGGATCAGTCCTTTGAACTGTGCTTGCTGTGGAAAATGGTCAACAGTCTAGCTCCCTGCATAGGTAGGGTTTGCGATCATTGCGCTGTCACAAAAACGTTTGAGCTCTTGCATCTCGTGCAATTTCAGCCATC
>JAJOKA010000066.1 GCA_021206555.1 Candidatus Cloacimonadota bacterium
ATATGCAGATTGCTCGTATTGCTCATCAGCAGAGTCTGAGTCTCAAGGCTCTGTAGATCAAGACTATACAGAGCGGTGGAATCGAAATACAAAACTTTGCTGCGGGCGCTGTTCATGCTCAGCTGAAAGGGACGGTAAAAGTGGTCTTTGGTTTGGGAATAACTGATACTGCCCAGGTTTTGGATGTCTCCGCTTTGGGCATCGATCAAAAACAGGCAGTTGAGGTCATCAATCCTGTTTGTCGTAATGAATCTGCCGGCATCATCAATCGGAAAGAAAGTAGCGTAGCCCATTACCGAGCTGTTCAAACCAAACAGCAGTTCTTCATCTGAGCCGTCTCCAGCGCAGCGATAGAAACGATTGTTACTGAGATACACAATGCCGCCCCAATCCGCGAAGTGATAGGCACGGGAAGCTTCTCGGGGCAGGGTGATGGTTGGGTTCCAGTTTCCGGGGCTGGCTTGATCATTCAAGGACAGGCCGTCATTCATCAACACGGATAAGCGCGAACTATAGGGCAATCCCACACAAGCGCGGATGTCGCCCTGCACCAGCAGCGGTTCATCATCCTGAATGAGATGCAGCTTGTGATTGTTAAAGAAATACTGCTTGCTTTCCTGCTCTGTGGTTTGCAGATAACTGTTGTCCATATAGCTGAAGTCCTCACCTGTGCCGATGGCGTGGAACTTGCGGCTTTGAGCTTCAAAGCGAAAGAGTCCATCGCTCCGCATCAGTAAGAGATCTTCAGCATGGGTGTGATGCACGCGAAAAGGATAGTTATTGAGCGATGAGCCCAAAGAGCCCAAATCAATGAGGCTATAGTGTATCCTGCTCAGTTGCGCAAAGGACTCGCCATCGCTTTCGCAGAGATATAGCTGAAATTCTCGCTTCTGCCTCTGTGTGTTGCATGAAATTAGCAACAGGGACATAGATATCAAGACGAAGGATCGGAAAAGTAAACCGCGACTGATATGCATATTTCACCACACTTTACATGTTTATATGACCTCAGATATCAAGGTCAATGCAAGGATGGGGAAATGCTCAGCTTTGTCAAGATCAAATCTGCCTATTAAACAATTTCTGGAGAATATCTGTGGGCTTCACGCCACATGACGCGCCACAAAGTAATGTAGCTTTCCGAAGCTACGAGAATCCCGTAACGTAGCATTCCGATGCTACGAAAACAGGCGGTGGGCGACCGCCTGTACTGTGGGGCTCTCGCCTGCAGCTCCGTTACGACCAGCCCGCAAGACGACCAGCCCGGATTCATCAGCTACTCAGCTATGGATTCCCTGACAATCTCTTGAGGTGTTCCTGATCGTGGCTCAGAAACTCCTCAAGAAATTCTCCCGGTGTTCTTCGGAGCCAGGCTATAGCGATGCTTCGCCAATATCTTAGTCCGGCTTCAGCTCATGTTGCCCTCCTGCGATGGAGGGATTATGGGCTAAAGCAGTACAAAGTATAGCCGGGATCATCCGGTAAAGAGCAATAAAACTGCAGATTTGGCGCGCATTTTGCGCATCAGATAGCTAAGTGAAGCAGAGCTTGTGGCATAAGTTCCACAGTCTATTTGATTTAGTGCGTGATTTTGCTTGACAGGATATCGCGCTATATTAGATTAGCGTCATAGAGGTAAAAATGAGAAAGATACTAATGCTGATCCTACTGTTCACAGGCCTGTCCCTGACGGCTTGGGGGCTCTCTATATACGAGATTCAATACACTACCTTCCCCGGTAGTGACAATACATATCCCTCTCCTTATGCCGGAAAAAGCGTGAGCACAGAAGGCATCGTTACTGCCACGAACTTCAAAGGTGATGGATTCTTCATTTCCGAGCCCATTGCCGGAGCCTATAGCGGCATTTTGGTGCAGGATCGCGCGGCAAACGTTCGCGTGGGAGATAGAATCCGCCTCACTGCCACCGTGCGTGAAAGCTTTGGGATGACCACTTTGCAGGATGTCTCAAACCTGGTGATCCTGGAGCGCAACCATCCCTTGCCCACCCGTGATCCTCACCACTTCCCAATTGGCAGAGCGATGGAAGCTGAAGCTTATGAAGGCGTGTATGCCAAAGTACGTTCGGTAAACAGTGTCAAGACCAAGAGCAGTCGTCAACGCTTCAGTGTCAGCGACGGAACCGGGATTTGCAGCGTGCAGCTTGGCAGCTTTGGGGATCAAACTCAGGTTCGCAACCTGGGTTCACAGTTTTCATCCATCACCGGAATCGTGAGTTTCAGCTTCGGTGAATTCTCTCTCAATCCCATCAACTCTACAGATATTGAAGTCAACCAGCCGGTATCAGTGCAGAGCCGTAGCTGGGGAAAAATCAAATCAATTTACAAATAAGCGAGGTTGAAAAGTGAAAAAGTTCTTCAAAACCATCCTCTTCTTGGGGGGAGCAGCCGCCGCCGCTCATTATGGCATGAAAGCTTACAAAAAGGTGAATGGCACAGTCAAGCTGTCAAAATCCCTGCCGGAATTTCTCTCTAACGTCTATGGTGAGTTTCCCAAAATGGATATCTCTCGCGCTATGAATTATCTCAAAATCAAGATCGGATTCTCCCAGGAAATCCTGGATAAACACGATGACATCGAGAACACAGTGAGGGAATATATTGATGACTTCTACCCCGAAGTAGCCAAATGCTCCGTAGAGATCGACATTCATGTAAAAGGTGAAGAAGAGGGCGAAGCCATCGATGAAAGCGAGGCCGAAGTAGCACCCGAAGAGGAAGACAAAGCCTGATAACCCCTTGTATTATTGTTATACATCAAAGGCGAAGCTAATGTGGCTTCGCCTTTTTTCATAGGATGCAAAGTAACTATTTACTGATGCGTTATGCGGCAAGATACCGCATCCATATTATCCGGATCAGACGAAGAAATCGCTAAACTCCGTGGCCAGCAGCGAGTTCAGTTTGTCTCCGTCACTGCTTTTCACATAAGCGATGGCAAATACGGGATTATGCTTGAAATCCAGCGTGACATAGTCCATGATCTCCACTCGTTCTTGCAGATATGCACGGAATTTCACATGATCAGGCTGCATCGAACCAAGGTCAACGTCCTTTCCATTATAGGCCAGGATAAACGCGTAACTTAGCTCTGCTCGCGTGCTCCATACATCGCTCCAATCAACTGCATTACCGCTGTAGTATGCAGCAATGGGGTGGAAACCATAGCTGTTAAAGGCTAAATCTGCCAAACCAAAGCCACCATAGCGCATGGGATTGAACTCGATGGGTATGAAACCACCATTGATGAGTTTAAATTCTGCATGAAGAGGGAAATTCTTCAAGTTCAGGATTGCTCCAAAGCTGTCAAAGAACTGTGTGAAAGCTTGAAGATGCTCATCAAAGAGCTTGGAGTTACTGTAGTACATCAGATGCGCGTATTCAGGATTCAGCGGAACAGGATGGTGATAGATATTCATGATCTCAGCTTTGCCTGCGGCGTCGAAATACATATCAACCGCGTATTCTTCGCCTTGGATCAGCTCTTCGATCACATATTCTGCAGCGCTTAAGATGGACTCCGGAAAGAAACGGGAATATGCGGCCACTTCAGCTCTGATCTCAGTCGTGAGCTTGATAAGATCGGTGTTCATATCTGCAAAACGCACGCCTGTGCCAAAGAAGCCTTTTCGGGGCTTGATCACGAGCTTCTTATCTGTGATCTTTAGGTCTTTGATGGCATCCAGATCGCATTTAGCAAAGTAGAAATCGGGAAACAGTCCGCTCAGGGCTTCGCGACAAAGATACTTATCCTTGAGGATTCGGATGCCTGCCACTGTGGTGGAATCGTCCAGCCTGTCCGTCACAAGGCTGAGGGATGTCTCGGATGCACATAGACCTTATCTCTGGGTAAGAAGCGAAGCTTGCTCTGGCTCAGTTCTTCCGCGCTGAGCACGGTGATTCCTGCTTCAGGGTTTTGGGGCGTATTTGCATTGTAGGTATTGCCTGTGATGATGTAGTTCAATGATGCTCCCATTTAGATTCTTCACAATATGCATGGCTCAAGCCAGGACAATTGTGAGTGATAAAGAAATGGAGCGGGCAACGGGACTCGGACCCGCGACTCCCAGCTTGGGAAGCTAGTGCTCTACCAACTGAGCTATGCCCGCTCGTAATGTGTGAGCAAAGTCATTTAGCGGCCTCTCTTTGTCAAGAAGTTTCGCTATTCAAAGACGGGCATCCAGATTCCTACCACCGTGGCTATCAGTAATAATAAACCGGGGCTCAGGTAGGTCCACAAAGGAAGCCTGATTTTTTCGCCCCCCTCAGAGGTACACATACTCAGACTGATGCGAATCATCGACCAGGCGATGGAAGCGAGCAACAGGATCAGCGCGATCACCGGCAGGTAATAGCCTTTGCCAATCAAACCGGTGATGATGAAGAACTTACTGGTAAAAAGTGGTGAGGGCGGGAAGCCCAGGATCATCATTAGTGCCAGAAGCCAGAGCCAGGCTGTGGCCCGATTGCGGTAATACAGGCCTTTGATATTGGCATGATGTTTGTCATGATAGATGTTCAGAATGTTTCCGGCCGTCAAAAAGAGGGCTGCTTTTACCAGGGAGTGCCCCAGAATGTGCAGATATCCAGCATAAATCCCGAATCCACCCAGGCCAAAGGCGAGCATGATCAATCCCATGTTCTCGATCGAAGAATAGGCCAGCAGCCTCTTATAGTTCTTGGTTTTCAAGATGAACACGGTGGCGATGAAGACCGAGATGAAGCCCATCATCAGATATAGCTGTTGTGTAGTAATGCCCAGTCCGGCGCGATGCATCAGTCTCTCCACTCGCAACAAGGGTAAAAGCGCGGTATTGAGCAGGGCTCCCGAGAGGAGGGCAGAGATTGGCGCTGGAGCTTCGGAATGAGCGTCAGGCAACCAGAAATGCAATGGAGCAAGCCCGATCTTGGTGCCAAAACCAACCAGGATAAAGACGAAGGAGATCTTGAGCCAGAAGGGGGAGATGGCCGGATAACTGATCTTATGTATCAATAGAGTTGCGTTTTCCGGCTGCGCCAGGATCAAAAGCAGGATGCCCACAAAGGCCAGAGCAATGCCTACGCTACAGATGAAGAGATATTTCCAGGCTGCTTCCAATGAGCTCTTGGTATGTTCATAGCTGATCAGTATGGCTGATGTGATGGTGGTAGCTTCCACAAAAATCCAGATCAAGCCCAGATCCTTAGCCATACAGGCGGCATCCATGGCAGCGATGAAGAGCATCAAAAAGATCGTGTGCACCCGGTATGCTTTTACATTGTGATCCCGCCCCAGCCCCAAGCGGTAAAAGGCCACAGCCATGTATAAGGTTGAGCTGATCAGAAAGATGAAGAGCCCCATGTCGTCCATCGCGCCCAAAGAGCCACGCTTGATAAATCCATGC
>JAJOKA010000113.1 GCA_021206555.1 Candidatus Cloacimonadota bacterium
CATCCAGACCTATAACCCCGAGCACTACGCAATTGTCAATGCCAGCCGGCAGGATTTCAAAGCCTTTGCCACAGAGGAACTGAGCTATCGCCGGCGACTGCACTATCCACCTTATTTCCGCCTCGCACGCGTCCTCTATCAAGGCATCGATCTGCAAGAACTCAGCGCTTTTATGTCCAAACTCGAAGGCCTTTGCCGAAACCTCGAGAATGAAGATACTCAGATCCTGGGTCCCAGCCCCGCCCCCTTTGCCAAGATCAACCAACAGTATCGCTTCCATGTCATCATCAAGGCCAGAACCGCTCGGCATGTCAAGACCGCTATAGCAGCAATTGAGCAGGCTGAGCGCCTACCCAAAGGGATTTTTGCTCAGATCGACATCGACCCTGCTATGCTGATGTGATGCGCATAAACTGACGGGGCTGAAAGCTCAACCCCGTCCTGACGGATAAAGATATGTCTTACTTGCTCATCACCATTCGGCCACTCAGCTGAGCATCGCCAAAGTCAATGACGTAGAAATAGATACCGCTAGGTTGCAGCTTGCCTCGCATATCTCTACCATCCCAAACTATCTGATATTCACCTTTGCCGTTCACCATCAGTCCCAGTGTTTTAACTATCTGTCCCCTCAGGTTATACACCTTGATTCTCACCATCTTTTGCAGCTCTTTGTGCACGCTGAAGTGGATGGTGGTGCTGGGATTGAAGGGATTGGGGGAAATTGCCCTTCAGGATGTACGCGGTTGACAGATCAGGCACGATCACTTCGTCATCATTGGATATCCCACCACCTCCATCATCGACAAAGCTGGTAAAGGGTGACAAGACACCATAGGCCAGGCTCACATCGATGATCTGCTGCTTGATCGCTTCTGCTTCAGCAGAATTGGGCGCGTGACCGTAGTAAAGAGCAAGCAGATGTTGAATCTTCATTTTCGCCCAGATCTTGGTGAGGAATTGCTTTTCCGTAACCAGACTATCCGCGAGCGTCATATTGTATTCATAGCTTACATCTGCGGCATAGCTCTGTCCCTCCAGTTCCAGATCCGTGGTCCCACCGTTCAGGTATCGACCCGAAATCAGCAATTGCGAGCCTTGATACACATTGGGCAGCGGATTGGGATATACTTCAGATATCTGCCCCTTCCGGAGTGAATGTGATGGTAGGATGGATCAATACAGGGTTGGCGATCAGATTGTAAAAAGACGTGATTGCTGTTTCAAAATCGCTGTCTTCCAAAAACGCAGCTTCCCCATTGTTATCCGTAGCCAAAAGGGTTAGCAACTGACGCGAGTAGGAGGCTCCCACACCAAACGTAAAGAGATTGATGGTGACAGGGGCTTCACTGATCAGGCCACTGACATATTGCCTCAAGGCATTGGTCTCCGTGATCCCCGTGGTTGGCTCGCCATCTGTGATGAAGATGATGATGCTGGCATGTTCGGGATTAGCTTCGTTAAATTGCGGCACTGTGGCACTGAAGGCTTCACTCATATTTGTCCAGCCATCAGCATTTAGCGAACTAATGAAACTCAAGGCTTCAAGGGTATTGGTGGTGCTGGCTACTCTATGCTCTGTCCACATGGGCTGGGCATCGGTGCTAAAAGCGATGATATTGAACATATCAGCTGGGTTTAGATGCTCGACGATATACGATGCGGCATTTCTGGCATTGATGATTCTCATCCCGCTCATGCTGCCGGATACGTCGATAATCAGAGAAAAGGTCTTGTTGATCACCACCGAGCTGTTTGCCGGATCAGGCTCCACAATCAAGGCAAAGAAGCCATTGGGAAGGCTATCCGGCACCTCATCCACCATTGTGCTTAAGGAAAACAATCCAAACTGCTCCGGATCCAGAGTGTAAACCACCGTGAGATCGTTGCCCACAGAAGACCCACTGTATTCAAAATCCGCATGATGCCCGTCATTAGTGATCGTAACGGGCAAACCGGATACATCGACGCCCATGATGCTGCGTTGTGAGTTCAATTCAAAATGAACAGACTGCTGAAAGGGGCTGGCTTTGGATCACATTGTAGTTCATGGGATACTGGAACCGCACGTTGCCCACGCATAGGGCAAAAGCATTACATAGCTTAGCTCTACGCTGATCTCCGCTTCTGTTTCCACCTCGTCGAGAATATTAAAAAAAGAGGGGAGTCGCGCCCATATACGCAGTAAGACTCATAGGCCATCCGGGGCCGGGATTGGGTGGCAGAGAATCCTGAGGAACCGGGGCAAAACTGGCCAGATGCCACTCTCCATCATACTGCCATCGAAGTAGAGTAGCGCTGGCTCCTTCAGGCATGGGGAATACATATTTTGGCGTGTTTGTGGAAAATGAATTGATAAAAGTCTGGCGCGTGGTGACCAAGGCCACCTGGTCTTCAATACTCACGGTTACTTCGCTTTCATACAGATTGTAGTATTGGCTGTTATCCTGGCCTGTTACCAATACTCCGATTGCAAAGATTGGCAGCGCCAGGGCGATCATGGCTGCCAACAGCACAAATCTTGCTTTCATTTTATCCTCCTTGAAGGGTTTATCCAATCCCCTTTACATGAGCAAGATTTGTTCCATTTTTCTGAACTTTGTGGGAGTCTGTGGAGATCCTCGATCATATCTATCCAGGACGGGTCAAGATGCAGTCCTGCCTATTGAGATACGGTCATGATACGGTCATGATACGCTCATGGAAATCACCGAGTCATGACCGTATCATGAGCGTATCTCAGTATCGTGAAGGTATGATGTATATAGTTTGCAGCGGGATTTGGCTAATGCTGACTCACTCATCCGAACATGAATAAGATGCCTATCATCAATTAGTTACATTACACACAAATCATATATTGACAAGCGAAGGCACTTGGGTATATTGTCTTAAGAGACCTATGAGGAAGGTGCCACATGACAATAAATGATATTAAGGACTTGGCCAGCCAGGCTTTTGATTTCGACTCATATTCCCGGCAAAATGGAGATGCCTACTGGCTAGCTACAGAATTAATGCAGCTACTGGGGTATTCGTCTCTACCGAGTTTCAGAAAAGTAGTCAATAAAGCCACAATAGTGATGCAAAACCTGGATATTGACATTGCGGCTAACATTTCCCAGGTGAGAAATGAAGACAGCAGCATCGATTACAAGCTATCTCGCTTTGCGTGTTACCTTTGTGCTATGAATGCCGATGTTCGCAAGAAAGAAGTTTCCCAGATTCAAGCATACTTTATCGCTTACACTGAAGCATTTACTAAGTGGATCGAACATGAAAAGGCCATTGAGAGAGTATATATTCGAGGAGAGATTTCCGAGCATGAACGGCAGATATCCGGGGTGGCCAAACAGGCTGGTGTCCATAACTATGCATTCTTTCAAAATGCAGGATATCGGGGGCTGTACAACATGACGATCAATAAACTCAGATTGATCAAAGACATCCCTGATAAGCGTAGCCCTCTGGATTTTATGGATACTACAGAACTGGCAGCTAATCTATTTCGCATCACGCAAACAGAGGAACGGATCAAAAACCAGAACCTGAAGGGTCAATCAACCTTGGAAAAAGCAGCTGAAACGGTGGGAAAGGATGTTCGCGCCTTGATGTTGAAAAATGGTGGCACTGCACCGGAAGACCTGCCGGTGGCCGATGACATCAGAGCTGTGAAGAAAAAGCATAAAACAAACACACAAGAAAATGCTGAAGGACAAGTAGGATCTGATCCCTTCTTACCATACCAGACAATCTGACTTTCTATGAACGATCGTTACACATCCACCAAAGGCGTATGCCAATCCTGCGCGGCCACCAGCAGCCTGATCTCACTGCGGATGCTTGTCAGATAGTCTTGCATCAGCCGCTCGGCCAGATGGGGAAGATTATTGGTCTCGGAGAGGTGGGCCAGGATGATGTTCTTCAGGCCCGGATGCAGGATTTGAGAGAGCAAACCCACCGCCTGATCATTTGAGAGATGTCCCTTATCGCTTTTCACGCGCATCTTTAGCGATGGCTCATAGGGGCCTTCCATCAGCATCTTCAGGTCATGATTGCTCTCCAGGATCAGGGTGTGCGCCCCGCTGAGTTTGTGGATGGTAAGCCGGGTAGGATAGCCCAGATCGATGGCCAGACCCAGCTTTTTGTCATCGTGTTCAAAGCAGAAATTGCTGCTGTCGATGGCATCGTGCGAAGAGCTGAAAGGATGCACCAGGATGTCCCCAATCTCAAATGAGGCACCGGTCTCAAAATAGATCAGGCGATCGTGCAGCGCGCCCAATCTATGACTGCAATAGGCATAGGTATCCGGCGTGACCAGGATCGGGATCTTGAGCTTGCGGCAAATGGCACCCGCGCCACGGGTGTGGTCGGAATGTTCATGGGATAGAATCACCGCTTTGATGCTCTCTTTTGCCACTTTCAGTTGATCCAGAGCGGCATAGATCCGCTTCATACTGATGCCGGCATCCACGATGATGGAGGTGTCCTTGCTGCGCACAAGGATGGCATTGCCCTTGCTACCGCTGGCTAATACTGAGGTCTGGAACATGCTGTGGATCAGATCAGACGCGCACTATGCGGTAATAGCGGTTGTTGAGCTTGTCATACTCGCTCCACACGGCATCAGGAGCTGAAGCAGCCAGGAGCTGAGCCACTCCGGCGGATTGCGCGTCAAGATTATCACAATGGTGCAGCACGATAGCTTCCAAGGTTTGCGGCAAACGCACGGAAGCCTTTTTCGTATTCACCATGGTGCGAGAGGATCAGATGCCGCAGGTTTAGCAGCAGATCATCCGGGAAACCGGGAATTTCTTTGGCTTTGGTGAGCACCAATTCATCGCTCATGCTCAGGTGTCCGATCAGGCGACCTTTGTCCGTAAACTCAAAAGGCTCCCTGTCCTGAGTATTCCCAAACCTTGGCCACATCGTGCAAGAGCGCGCCAGAGATCAGAAGATCATAAGACACCGGATACAGCGTGCTGCAAAACTCGCACAAGGCTGCCACGGCCACGCTGTGTTCGATGAGGCCATGCATATAGTTGTGATGCCAGCCCTTAGCTGCCGGAGCAGCAAGGTATTCGGTGAAGAAGGCCTTGTCTTCAAAGATGATGTGTAAAAGGCGATTCAGATATTCATTGTCCACGCTATCCACAAAACCCCAGAAGCGTTCCGCGAGGAAATCCGGCTCGAATTTGCTGCGCGCCAGAAACAGCGCGATATCAAATTCACTCTTATCCGGCGTAGCGCAACTGAGTGATGGAGAGCTGGATCTGGCCTTTGAAAACTCACCACCTGGGCTTTGAGCTGGATCACATCTCCGGCGTTAAACTGGGACGCAAGGTTTGGCACATCTTTCCAGACGTTGCCGGCAATCTGGCCACTACGGTCGATGAGG
>JAJOKA010000138.1 GCA_021206555.1 Candidatus Cloacimonadota bacterium
CGGATTCTGCCAAGGATGATGGCTAAAAGAGTGTAAATGAAGGCCGAACTGAAGATGAGATACACGAAGAGGGCTTCATTGCCGCTGCCCAGCTCTTTGAATATCTTCATGCTGGCATCAGTAAGGCCGGAGATGGCAAAGAGCGCTAATATCCAGAGCAGATTGTGCAGGGATTTGGGCTCACTCTTGAGCACAAAAGCCGTGAGCCCCAAAGCGATACCGGCCATATTCAAAAGTGACAGACTCTCCCGAAAGGCAAAGAGCGAGATGATCACCGGGATGATCATGGCGATGCGCATCACACCCACAGATAGCGAAAGGCCATTTACCACGATGCACTTCTGATAGACCCAGAAATTAGCCAGGAACAGAGCACCGGTGACAAGGCCAAATGTGAGATCAAATACGGGCACCGGCGCAATAAGCTTTGGTAAACTGAGATAGCTGAAGATGCTGGCGACAAAGTAGTTGCCCAAAAAGATGGGCAACATGCTGATCTTGCCTTTGCGGCCTAACAACATCAGGAAATTGGCGATCAAGACCGAACAGAGAACGCTGAAACCAAGCCAGATCATCGTTTAGCTTGTCTCATTCTTCCTATTTAGTCAGATAGTCGTTCGTGATATCTTGTTCCAGCATGGCACCGGGCACCATCAGCTTTAGCTCTGTGATCCGCATTTCATAGAGCACAAAATCCGGATCATTGGCATCCTTCCAATAGTCATAAACAAAGACTGCGTAATCCGCAAAGGCCTGACGGATAGCAGGCTCAGACTCAGCGCGCATCACTCCTGCTCCTTTCAGATAACCTGTGCATCCCTCGCCTGGAATCAACAGACACCACTCCGCTTTGGGATTGTCCCTGATTTGGATTGCCTTACTGTCCTGGGCACCGGTGGCAAACCAGAATCGCTCCTGCCACCAGATCATGGTCATCGGACGCACGCGGGGCTGATCCCTTTCCACAGTTGCCAGCTGCACCATCTGAAGTTTCTTGAGTATTTCACGGTAATTCATGTGATATCCTTTTTGGGCATGTAGAATTTGTCAAAGCGCTTGGCCAGATAGAGCCGAATGGCAATGAAATCCGCCAAAGCCACCGCGGAAAAGATCGCTGCCATCACCATCATCTGATATTTGATGGCCACGATCGCGGAAGAACCGCCCAATATCTGACCTGTCATCATCCCGGGCAGGCTGACCACACCCATCGAAGCAATGGCGAGCAGTTGCGGCATCAGCGAGGCCTGCATGGCTTTGCGGAAGGGAGGTAGGGCTGCTTCCCAGATGCTGGCACCCAGGCTGATCCTGGTGTAGTATGCCTTCCAGTAGTCGCTAAGTCCGCTTTCAAAACGCTCCAGAGCCAATGCACAGCTATTCATGTGTTGCCCAAAACCATGCCATAGATGGGGATCACAAACTTGGCCGAAAAGAAGGGATCAGGACGCACTACCATGAACAAGATCCAGGGCATCACCACCAGGGAGGCTATCCCCAAAGCCGAAAAACATAACCGGCAACAAGATGCGTCGCTGAGATTTTAATCTCCCTTAACGGTAAAGATCGCGTTGATCAGCATGATGCCTGCCCACAACAATGTGAGCCGCCAATCTTCCTGATCCAGAAGGAATTGCAGCCACAAACCCACGATCGCCAATTGTCCGATCATGCGCCCAAAGGAGATCATCAGCTGTTTGCTGAGTTTGAGCTTCAGAGTATGGAAGATGATGAGCGGAAAGACCAGGAGCAGCATTGAAAAGAGCAGACCAAGATAGCTGATATCCATCATTTCACCTCTCTATTGTCGGTCAGAGTTCCGCCCGCAATCGTCCAGCTGCGTTGCCAGCGATCCTGCCACAAAGGGTCATGCGAGATGGCGATCACGGTGCCGGGGAAGTTCGTAAATATACAGTCTGATATGATGCCTGAAGTCTTTTGATCCAAAGCGGAACTGATCTCATCCAATAGCAGGATTTCCGGATTCAGCAGCAAGGCGCGGATCAAGGCCACGCGTTGCTTTTCACCGCCGGATAGCTGCTCCGCTTTTTGATTTAGATAGCTTTCGGACAGCTCGAAGGCCTTGAACAGTTCTCTTACCTTCTGCTCTCGTTGTCCCAAATCCTGTTTTTTGGTGGCCAGATATGCCAGCGGTTCATCCAGCACATCCTGCACGGTGCCTTCACCCAGCCAGGGCTCTTGCATCACCATCACAATGCGGCTGCGCAAGATGTGGGGCGGATATTCCGTGATGGCTTTGCCTTCGAAGAGGATCTCGCCATGATAGCTTTGATTCATCAGGTTCAAAGCATTCAGCAGCGAGCTTTTTCCGCTGCCGGTAGCGCCCACGATCAGGATGCGCTCACCCTTCTTCACCTTGAGCTTGATGTCCGAAACCAGATGCTTCTTCTCATAGAACAGCCTGGATACATTGATGCTTAAGAGATCAGTCACAAGTTCTCCTTGATATACGCATGATTAGTTGCTGAATAACAAAATAAAGCCCGCCCGGACTGTCAAGCATAATCGCTGCCTATAGAGATACGGTCATGATACGGTCATGATACGGTGATTTTCATGAGCGTATCATGACCGTATCATGACCGTATCTCTATAGGGAGGAGGTGTGAGGGATGAGGTGTGAGTCAAAACGCCAAATCGTCAAAACCCTAAAACCCTAAAACCTTAAAACCTAAATCCGATTCCGGCTTGGAAATCCGCTGATCTGCCTTAGTTTATAGATATCACCCACATGTGAGGTTACTATGAAAAAAGCTATGGCTGAATTGCTCGATGCCACGCGGCTTGAGAAGAGCACGCAAGAGCTCGTGAAGCGCTTTATTTATCATTTGAAATATGACCAGGGCAAGGATCGTTTCACCGCCACTGCTCTGGATTGCTACATCAGTTTCAGCGCGGCCATCAAGGATATCCTTTTGGACAACTGGCTTCAGACTCAACCCCAGGAATATGCCCTGAATCGCAAACGAGTATATTATCTCTCGCTGGAATATCTGATCGGACGCAGCCTGAATAATGCCATCCTGAATCTGGATCTCGAGAGCAAGGCGCGCAAAGCTTTGAGCGATCTGGGCTATGATTTAGGACTACTCTCTGAACTGGAATGGGACGCGGGGCTGGGTAATGGCGGATTGGGCAGATTGGCCGCGTGTTTCCTGGATTCGATGTCCACCCTCCAGATCCCCGTCTATGGCTATGGCATCCGCTATGAATACGGCATCTTCTTTCAACACATCAAAGAACACCAGCAAGTGGAGACTCCGGACAACTGGTTGCGCTATGGCTCGGTGTGGGAAATCCCGCATCCCACCAGGCTTTATCCGGTTCACTTCGGTGGCGAAGTCAGGGCTGTTGAGGGAAAATCGAGCCGGAAATGGCTCCCTGCTGAATCGGTGATGGCAATGGCTTATGACTATCTGATTCCCGGATATAAGAATAACTATGTGAATACCTTACGGCTCTTTGGGGCAAAATCCACCCGTGACTTTAACCTTTCGTACTTCAATGAAGGCGAATACGTGACAGGCGGTGAGCGATAAGAACAATTCGGAGCTCATCTACCAAAGTCCGTGTATCCCAATGATAACAATATGCAAGGCAAGGAATTGCGCCTGAAGCAGGAATACTTCTTTGTCAGCGCTACGATCAGTGATATCATCCGGCGCTTCCTCAAAAAAAACCGACGATTTCAGCGCTCTGCCACGTTATGCCGCGATTCAAATGAACGACACCCATCCCGCCATTGCCATCGCGGAACTGATGCGGGTGATGGTGGATAGCTATCATCTGCCCTGGGATAAGGCCTGGGAGATCACCTGCCACACTTGTAACTACACAAATCACACGATCCTGCCCGAAGCCCTGGAGAAATGGCCGGTGGAGTTGATTGAGCGCGTATTGCCCCGCCATCTTCAGATCATCTATGAGATCAATCATCGCTATCTGGCTTCGCTAAGTATGGATTCGGAGCAGTTGCGCCGGCTTTCCATCATCGAAGAAGAGCCAGTGAAGTCAGTGCGGATGGCGCATCTGGCCATCGTTGGTTCCGGAAAGATCAATGGAGTGTCCGAGCTACACACTCAGATATTGAAAGACCGTGTGTTCAGGGATTTCTATGAGCTTGAGCCGCAGAAGTTTGTGCCCATCACCAATGGCATCACTCCCCGTCGCTGGCTGATGCTCTGCAATCCCCGCCTGGCGCTTGATCGACCAAGTCATCGGCAAAGGCTGGACGCAAAGATACTCTGAAGCTGAGCAAATTGCGGCAAGTGCAACGCGATCAAAGCTTCTTGGAAGAACTGGCTGAGGTCAAAGCTGCCAATAAGCAGGATTTTGCACTATACTGCAAAAAGACCATGGACATTACCCTGAATCCGGATTCCATCTTCGATTTTCAGGCCAAACGCATGCATGAATACAAAAGGCAACTGCTGAATGCGCTGCACATCGTGCATCTGATGCACGAGATTTGGGAAGGGGCATCCATCCATCCCCACACCTTTTTCTTTGCCGGCAAAGCCGCTCCGGGCTATGCCATCGCCAAAGAGATCATCAGCTTCATCAGCGCTTTGGGTGAATATATTGAAAAGGACGAGCTGTTATCCAAGACCCTGAAGGTAGTCTTTTTGCCTAACTATCGGGTGAGCCTGGCCGAGCAGATCATGCCTGCTGCTGAGGTTTCGCAACAGATCTCACTGGCTGGAACCGAAGCCAGCGGTACAGGAAATATGAAGTTCAGCATGAATGGAGCGCTCACCGTGGGCACTTTGGATGGGGCAAATATCGAGATCAGAGATGCTGTGGGCGCAGAGAACTTCTTTCTCTTTGGCCTGAAAACCCCGGAAGTCGAAGCTTTCAAGCAAAGCGGATATGAGGCTCTGGCTTATTATCACAATGACGCGCGCATCCAAAGAGTGATAAATTTCGTGCAATACAGCGATCTGGGAACAGGACTGCCCGGAAGATATAAGGCCTTGGCAGAGCTGCTCTTGCGGCATGGGGATCAGTACTTTCTTTTAGCTGATCTGGCGGATTACATCAGAGTGATGCAGGACATCGAGCACAGCTATCAGGATCCTCAGCTCTGGAACCAGATGAGCGCTGCAAACATCGCGGGGATGGCATTTTCTCTTCAGATGAGACGATCAAGAACTATGCCCGGAAGATTTGGGGGCTCTAAGCGCTAAGGTTTTTTTGACTTTTGGCTTCATTTTGGCATAATGTAAGATCAGGTGAGTCCTGCATGGGCGCTGCTGTCGGATGATTACACCGCTTATGTGCCCATAAATACCCTTTTTCAATAGCTTAAGCTGAAGGCTATTCAGCTTGTTTGGTAGAGATAACCAAAGTGATATACCTGATAAGGAGAAACGCAATGAAACGAAGTATGCTCTTAACGCTGCTTGTGACCCTGATTGCACTATTGGCCGTACCCGGTTTTGCCCAAACCATGGAATATGGCTTTAATGCGACCATGGATACTTACACCCCAATCACCGGCGGTCTGCAATTGGGCACTGAAACCACCGATGATCAACGCTTTGTGGATCCGGCAGACCTGGTGGGTGGAACTACACTCACAGGCCCCGGACTGCCCATTGGCTTTGACTTCATGTTCAATGGTGCCACCTTCGATCGCCTGGCAGTAAATGCCAATGGCTGGATTTCTTTGGGGCAATCCGCCCTGACTCCATCCGTGAGTATGGCCACCACATCGGCTTATACCCCTATCGCGAGCACCACCGTGATTACTCCGGAAGTGCTTACGAACCGTATTGCCGGTATGGCACGCGATCTGCAATCCCAGGCCGGTGGCGGAATCAGACTGGAAACCATTGGCGCCGCTCCCAATCGCGTCTGCGTGATCCAATGGGAAAACTATAAGAAATTTGGAACCACCGGTACCGGTGATCAAATGAACTTCCAAATCCGCCTGCATGAAGGCTCAAACAACGTGAGCATCGTGTATGGTGACATCGTATCCAACGCCACTAACGGCAATATGCAGGTTGGACTGCGCGGCCCACTGGTTACAGATTTCAACGCTCGCGCGGGTGACGGCGCCTGGAATAACACCACTGCTGCCACTGCCAATAATCAATATGTAGTTCTTAACGATGTGAACTTTCCTGCCAATGGACTCACCTTTACTTCACATATCCCGTGGCAGATGCTGCTCCGAACCCTGCAAATATCTCTTTTCCCGCAAACGCGGCAACCCTGATCTCACCCTTCACATCTCTGTCCTGGATGTCAGGCGGCGGATTGCCCGATGGCTACAAACTGAGTCTGGGCACCAATAACCCGCCCACCAACGTCGTCCACAATCTTGATCTGGGCGCTGCTACCACCTATACCCCCAATCCTGAATTGAACGCATCCACCACATACTTCTGGCAGGTGGTGCCCTACAATGCCTTTGGCAATGCCACAAACTGCCCGGTGTGGAGCTTCACCACTCATGGTGATGCCACCGTGAACGCGCTGCCCTATTCTCAACATTGGGATGCCGTGACCGCTCCGGCCCTGCCTTTTGACTGGACTGCCATCGTAAACAGCACATCTACTACTGCGTACGTGCAGACCAGCACCACTACACCCAACAGTGCTCCAAATAACATTCAAATGGCAAACTCAGCTGATGCTAATGCAAGCTTGCTGCTGGTCTCTCCGCAGATCCATCAGAGCATCAATATGCAGACGTCCGCGTGAAAGCCTGGGTGCGTCCGGTGTCTGCTTCCTATACTCTCGAAGTGGGCGTAATGACTAACCCCATGGATCCCGCCACATTCGAGCTGGTGCAAACCCTCACATTTGCCAGCACCACTTATGCTCAGCACAGCATTCCGCTCACTTCCTATACCGGAACCGGACGCTTCATCGCTTTCCGTCATGGCCTGGGTGGAACCTATCGCACCATCTATATCGATGATATTACCTTTGAAGAAATCGCTGCCAATGACCTGGCTGCCATAGCGATTAGCGGAAACACTACTCCGAGCGTGGGTTCTTCAGCAAACTACACTGTGAGAGTTTTAAACAACGGCACGGCCACTCAGAATACCTATGCCGTGAAGCTGTTTAACGCTGCCAATACCGAGCTTGCCTCTGTAGCCGGGCCCACCCTGGCCGGTGGCGCAACTGCTGATGTGGTGATCCCCTGGACCCCCACCACTCAAGGCCCGATGAGCATCTATGGCAAAGTGATCCTGGCCGGAGACATCAATCCCGGAAACGATGCCACAGCTCTGATGCCCATCAGCGTGCAGCCTGCCGGTGTGATTACTGTAACCATCGGAACCGGTGCGGAAACGCGCGGATGCCGATGGACTTCTTCTATCGCAATTCCCTGTATCAAACCTGTATTACCCGGCTGAAATCGGTATGGTCGGAAACATCAGCACCATATCGATCTACAATCAGTTCACCACAGCCACTCTGACCAATATGCCAGCCAAAATCTGGATGGGGATTACCACTCAGCCTGATCTCAGCGCAAACTGGATTCCTTCCACCGATATGACTCTGGTCTTTGATGGCACTGTAAACTTCCCGGCCGGACAAAACACCATCACCTTCCCCTTGCAAGTACCCTTTGCCTATACAGGTGGAAACCTGGTGGTGATGTTTAACCGTCCTATGGACACCGGTTATTACAGCTCTCTTGATCACTTCAAGACCGATACATCGACCAATACCAACCGTGCCCGCAATATGTTCAGCGACAGCGTAACCTACGATCCTGCCGCTCCCACCGGAGGCACTCTTACCGGCATCGTTCCGATGACCACACTCACCATGACTCCCATGACCGGTGACCTGTATTCATGGTCAACCCCACCGCGCATAACTTCGGTGATGTGAATCTTGGCGGCAGTCGCAGCCAGAACTTCACCATTATGAACGCCGGTGGTGGCACTCTGGGAATCAATAATATCGAAATATCCGGTTCCGCTACGATGAGCCTGAGCAACCTGCCTACTTTGCCGGCTGCTTTGAACACCGGTGATAGCGCAGTATTCACGGTTACCTACACTCCCACCAGCCTTGGCGCGTCAACCGCAACAGTCACCATTACCGATGATCAGGGAACCCGTCACGTATTCGGTGGCAGAAACTCTCTAAGAAGCACCAATAACAATAACCGTGAAACCCATACCATCCAGCTCACAGGAAACGCTGTGAACGATATCACCGTCGGAACCGGAACCCAAACTGCCCGCATGCCGATGGACTTCTTCTACAAAAACAGTCTGTATCAAAACATCTATACCGCAGACGAATTGAGCAACTTCGTAGGCATGATCACCGGTCTCAAGTTCTACTCCCAATTCAATTCGGACCTCACCGGTATGCCTGTCAAAATCTGGTTAGGAAGCACTACCCAAACCACTTTGACCGATGCCTGGATTCCTGCCACCGAACTCACCCTGGTGTTTGATGGCGTGATGGACTTCCCCTCCGGTCAGAACGTGATCTCCTTCGACTTCCCTCAGCCCTATATGCACCTTGATGGCGGCAACCTCGTGATGATGGTTAATCGCCCCATGGATACTCAGTATTACAGCTCCTCTGATCTGTTCAAAACTCAAACCGGCACTGCAGGCAGAGCTCGTAATGCCTATAGCGACACTGTCGAATACGATCCATTGGCTCCTACCGCAGGCACCGCAACCGGCATCTTCCCGATGACCACATTCGTAGTGATTCCCGGTGGCGTAGGTCACATCACTGGAACCGTGGTTGGTGCTGACAGCAATCCTCTGCAAGGCGTATTGGTGAATGTGGACAACCGTCCTTATTCTGCCACTACCAATGCTCAGGGTCAGTTCCATATCGCGAACGTATTACCTGCAAACTATGCCGTCACCTTCAGCCGTCACGGATACGTAACGCAAACCGTCAACATCGTGCTGGAAGAAGACGAAACCGAAGTGATGAATGTGACCATGAACCTGATGGCTCAGGTGAACGTAACAGGAACCATTTTGGCCAGTGACACCGGCAACGGCATTGCCGGAGCCAATATCAACCTCGTGGGCTATGAAAACTACAGCGGAACCTCCACAGCCACCGGTGCTTTCACCATCCCAGCTGTATTTGCCAACCAAAGCTACCAGTACTCCATCTCCGCTGCTGGTTACACCTCCACCAGCGGAACCATAAACGTAGGAGCTACCAATCACAACATGGGCAATGTGACTCTCACTGAGATTGCCTACGCTCCGAACTCCGTACACGCCCAGCTGAACGATAGCTTCAACGCGATCAACCTCACCTGGAATGCTCCGGATCCCAATGCCATCGAAATCACCGAAGGCTTTGAAGCCACAGCCTTCCCGCCCACCGGATGGGCTCAAAGCATCACCAATGGTGGCCCTGCTAATACCCTTGGCGTATTGCCCACCTGGTGCAACTTCGGAACCATCAACATCTCCGGAACCGGCAACGTCGCGCCTACCGAAGGCACCAAACAAGCCGGCCTCTGGTGGGATTATGAGCATCAGGACGAATGGCTGATGACTCCCACCTTCAATTGCCCGCCCGACGCCCATTTAGCTTCGATACCTATGCCACTTTGGGCAGCACCAACAATGATCATTACTATGTGAAGATCACCACCGATGGCGGCAATAGCTGGACCATGTTGTGGGATGCCACCGCGCAGCCTGCCGGCACCAACTACTATCAGTTCCCCATCACGATAAATCTGGAAGCATACGCCGGTACCGAAGTGCAGCTTGCCTTCCACGCTGTGGATCCTCCCTCAAACGATGGTCTCTGGTATGTCTGGTTCATCGATAACATCTACATCGGCAACTTCGTGGACAACATCCGCTTTGCCGGATCTGACCTGATGACCAAGAGCGCGAACGCCATCCATACCGGAAGCGGAAGCACTCCTGACCGCATCACCCGTGGCGAAACCAACCGTATGGTAAATAACGACCTCACCCAAAGCGGCATCAGCACTCCTGCACGCAGCACCAATCGCGCTCTCGTGGGTTACCACGTATGGCGTCTGGCTGCCGGACAGGAAGGCAATGAAGCTACCTGGGTGTCCCTCACAGACGACATCCATACTACTCTGAGCCTTGAAGACGGTGGCTGGTCCACCATCCCGAACGGCACCTACAAATGGGCTGTGAAAGCCATGTACACCGCCGGTGTGGCCTCTGCTCCCGCCTTCTCCAACCCCATGGTGAAAGAAGTGGTGAATGGAACCATCGTCGGCTTCGTGAGACGTCAGAACAACCAGGGCATTCCCGGAGCAACGGTTACAGCTGCCGGTGGATTTACCACTACCACCAACAACGCCGGTGCCTACAGCCTGGTCGTGCCTGCCGGTGTCTATTCCGTAACTGCTTCTGCAGCCGGATTCAACAACCTCTCCTACGAAAACATCACTGTGGCTCCGAACCAGAATACCACGGTGAACTTCATTATGACTCCCACTTCAAACGAAGATGAAGTCATCCCCGTAACGGTAACTGCCCTCAACGGCAACTACCCGAACCCCTTCAATCCTGAAACAACCATCAGTTATGACATCAAGGATGCCGGCAACGTGCGTCTGGATGTCTTCAACGTCAAAGGCCAATTGGTGCGCACTCTGGTGAATACAGATCAAGCAGCAGGACGCTATCGCGTGGTCTTCAACGGTCGCGATAACAACGGTAATCCGCTTTCCAGCGGCATCTACCTCTATCGCTTCACCAGCGGAAACTACACTAATACCCGCAAAATGATGCTGATGGAATAAATACTCAGTTAAGCGTTACGCGTTATGCGTCACGCGAGATCTAAGGGCTGCTTCACGCAGCCCTTTTTATATCCCGATTCTGCTGTCCTCGCCTTGGCTCTACTCTTGGTTTACCTTGTGATCCCCTCTTGATAAGAGGTAAATATGAGGTAATCTTGGGCAAAGGGGGAGGTGAATACGGTAGGATCAAGTATGAGCACATCTGAGATTTCGATTGACAAAAGAGCTTTACGAGAATTACTTGGAGTCCTAAGAATATTTGGAGTAAACGATGTCTTCGATAGCTGTTTTGGGATGTATGTGGGGCGATGAGGCAAAGGCCAAGATCGTAGATTACTTGGGCGAAAATGTGGATTATGTGGTCCGCTTTCAGGGTGGCAGCAATGCCGGGCACACGATCGTGGTGGAAGGGAAGAAGCATGTGTTTCACACCATTCCTTCCGGTATCATGTATCCAAAAACTTTATGCTTGATCGGAAGCGGAGTGGTGATCGATCCGCTCAATATCATGGGTGAGATCGAGGCTCTGGCGGAGACCGGAGTGGATGTGGATGGCCGTTTGGTGATCGATGAACGCGCCGGAATCGTTTTACCCTTGCACACGCGTCTGGATCAACAGGGCGAAGCCCGCCTCAAGACCAGTAAGATTGGCACCACCGGACGTGGCATCGGCCTGCTTATGCCGATCTCACCGCTCGTAGCGGCATCAGATTGCTGGATTTGCAGTTTCCCTCCTATCTCAAAAAACGCGTCAAGGAGCTTTACGCCTATCACGGGATCAAGCCGGAAAGCGGAGAGATTGATATCCTGATGCAAGACCTTAAAGCTGCCTGGCAGGTGCTCAAACCCTTTGTCAAAGCGGTTGATCCCATTTTGCATGAAGCACGCTTGCGCGGGGAAAACATCCTCTTCGAAGGTGCCCAGGGCACACTCCTGGATCGCGTTTGGGGCAGCTATCCTTTTGTCACATCGTCAAATACCATCGTGGATGCCATCGGCATCGGCAGTGGCTTCTCCGCGCGTCATCTGGATCGCGTGATCGGAGTATTCAAAGCCTATTGTACCAGAGTGGGTGAAGGGCCTTTCCCCACCGAGATCAGCGGGGCATTGGCCGATACTATCCGCAAGCAGGCAATGAGTTCGGTGCCACCACCGGTCGTCCGAGAAGAATCGGTCATTTCGATGCGTCCTGGCTGCCTATTCCGTGCGGCTAAACGCTCTGGGATTCGATCGCGCTCACTCTTCTGGACGTGCTTTCGGGGGATCGAGGAACTCAAGATCTGCGTTGCCTACCGCATTGGTGGCAAGCTGCACACTCAAGCTCCTTCGCATCATCTGCTTTTGGAAAAAGCGGAACCCGTCTATCTTAGTTTCAAAGGCTGGGAGGAGGAGATCAGCGGCATCCGGCGTCTGGAAGATTTGCCACAAAATGCCAGGATCTATCTGCAGGCCATCGAAGATGCTCTGGAACTGCCCATCGAGATCGTTTCCGTGGGCAAAGATCGCAGCCGAAACTTTTCGCATCCCACAGGGGGTTACACCATGAAACTTAAACTCACAGTGCTCTGTCTGATCATCTGCACAGCTTTGACCGCGCAGGCCGCGGATACCCTGCAAAGCTTTAACCTGCCGCAATTTGCCAATCCTTTTTATGACTTCTTTTCCCGCAACTATCTGGGTGTGGAAGCAGCAGGCAGAGGATATGCGGGTAGCTCGATCCTGGGCTCCGGCTTGAATGTAAACCTCAATCCGGCCTCGCTCGCCCCGGATTCTGCCATGGTCTTCACCGAAGTGAATATCAAACCACCACTCTCCGCTGATGGTCTGGGCTTCAATAGCCGCTATAGCTCTCCGGTGCCGCTTGCCGTCTTTGGCTTTAGCTTTCCCATCACCTCAAAGATATCTTCCGCGATTACATACAACAACCCGAAGTCGATCATTCTGGATGACTTTTCCATCGAGATCAATCAAGGGGCGGATATCGTAACCCGCTATCCCACCTATTACCTGCATCAGCTAAGTGCGGCGATGGCATATCACTATAGTGAGAATCTGCATTTGGGGCTGAGCTTGCACAATCAGCTTCACTTTCTGGATGACGTGCTGTTTTTGCGCTCATATGATCGCGTGCGGGATTATACTTACAGATTGCGCTTCCAGCCGGGCATCATCGTGGGCAACAACCATTGGGGACTGGGCCTGAATGCCACCCTGCCTACTCCGGTGGAATGGGATCTCAAGTATGCGGTCTATGAGAGCACCTTGCCTTTGGAGCTGGGTCTGGGAACGCATTATGCCTTCGACATAACCGGGTGGCCGCGGATCTCCGCTTCCGTCAGGATTCCGAGATCAGCTCTGCCTTCAATAATCATATATCGCTACATCTGGGCGGTGAAAAGCGCAAGGGAAACAACATCTATCGGGCCGGATATTTCTATAGCTCAGATGTCTTTCTGGCTGATCAAGCTGCAGAGTTGTCAGTATCCAAGGTGATAGCATCTTCTGGGACGAAGTGCCTGCGGCGGTGCCAATTGCTGATACCGCGCAACACTTTTTGAGCCTGGGCTTTGGCCATCTCTTTCGCGATGGCAGCATCAATGTCTCAGCGATGCATGCTTTCGTGGGCAAACAGCGGCAAACTCAGATCAATCTGAGCCTGAGCCTCTACCTAAGTTCCTTTAAACGCAAAGATTTCCTTTACTACGAATGAAACAGCCCAGCGTCCAAATCCGCGCCATAGACAGCTACGATCTTGCTCAGATCGAGGATGCCGTCACTACCTGGTTCAAAGACCTGCGAGATCCCAAGTTCGCACGCAGCAAACGCGTCTTGATCAAACCCAATGCCTTGGGAGCATTTCCCATTGAGCGGGCGGTCACTACTCATCCCATCGTGCTGGAAGCCATTATCCGCTATTTCCTGGCCCGCAAAAAAGAAGTGTGGTTGGGCGATAGCCCCGGAGGAACGGTTCCGGTGCAAAAAGTATGGGAAATTTGCGGCTTTCAAGACCTGGCCGATCGCTATCCCATCAAGCTAGTGAATCTCTCCACTCATCCTTTTAAAGAGCTGAAGTACAACGGCATCCCGGTGAAGATCTCGGACGCGCTATTCAAATGTGGGATCGTGATCAATGTTGCCAAATACAAGACGCACTCTCTGATGGCTTTCACCGGCGCGCTGAAAAACCTCTATGGCCTGGTGCCCGGCATGGTGAAGAGCGAGTATCATCGGGATAATCCGGACACCCGGAGCTTCGCGGAATTGCTATTGGCTATCTATTTCATCTCCAGATCCAAGATCAGCTATAGCATCATTGATGGCATCATGGGCATGGACGGAGCAGGGCCTTCCGGAGGCACACCGCGCAATTTTGGCCTCTTGATGGGCTCGGACAGCATCACCGCTCTGGATACCGTGGCGTCACGCATGATGGGCTTCACGGTGAAGGACCTGCCATATCTTTGGGACGCGCTGCATGGCGAAGGCATCCTGCCCTCACGCATTACCGTGCCCCAAAGCTTCCGTCATCACCGGATTGATGCCGATATCCGGGCTGTCAAGCTCAGCAAAGAGGGCTTGCGCTATCTGCCTCGCTTTGCCGCTCAGGCCTTCAAAAAGGTCTATTACTACTATCCCGAGATCAGTTCCCGCTGTGTGCGTTGCGGGGTCTGCGTGAAGTCCTGTCCGGTGGAAGCTATCTCCTGGCTGGATAATGGTTTCCCTCAAGTGGACTCAAACAAGTGCATCAAATGCATGTGTTGTCACGAGCTTTGCCCACTCAGGCGGTGGACATCCATAAGTCCTTTCTGGCCGGGAAGATACTGAGATGAAAAACAAAGCTAAAGAGTGCCCCAAGCCGGTTCGTTATGCCTTTTGGTTGATCTTCGGGTTTTTGCTGTTGTGGATTCTCTTTTTTGGACAAAACAGCTTTTGGAACACCCGTCAGCTCAGACGCAAAGTGGATCTGCTGGAGCAGGAAGCCTCAGCCCTAAAAGCGGCGAATGACAGTCTGGCTCTGGAAAACTCCCGGCTAAAGACCGATCCTGAAGCAGCTGAAAAAGCCGCGAGAGAGCAATTTGGCCTCACCAAACCCAATGAAAAGGTCTTTCGCTTCGTTCCCGCAAAGGAGGACAAATGATCGCCGATCACTATGATCTGGACAGCATGAGCAGGCTTAATGCCGCTGTGATCGAAGAGATCAAAAGCCGGGCTGAAGGACTCTTCAATTCAGATGCCGATGCCCTGCCCCAGTATATCAATGAGCTCATCGACACAGTGGAGCAGCAGCAAAAACAGACACATGAGCAGGATCTTTTCGCAGCCGCTATCGCGATTTACTTCAATCACGCCTTCAAGCACCTCTGTGGCATGCGCAAGCTGCGCAACAGCGAGCTCTACAGCTTTCTGAGAGTTATGAACCACCTGCCCGTATTGGAGAGCTCTCCCTTTTATACTCAGACTCTGGATATCCTGACCCGCCACTTTCGCAAAGACCCCAAGATCGTGAAGCTCTTTGATCAGCTGCAGATGATGAACCTCTTTATCGAGCTGGAATACGTGGAAGGCGCATACGAACTGGAGACCGCGCTCACTCCCCAAATCAAGAGCAACGAATTGCATATCTATACCCTATATCAGCTCTGCCGCTTCAGATTGTTAAAAAGCTCCAATCACCTGGAGCAACGCATGGATCTGGTGCTCAATCTCATCCATCAGGTGTATCAGACCGAAGGCCCCGAAAGCACCATCTTCCTTATGCTGAATTGGCTCAGGTCGCTGCACTGGATGAAGCATTCGCTGTATTACAAAGCATTGCTTTTCAACCTTTTGGAGCGCGTCCGAAACGAAGCAAGCCTGAATAGCGCCTACGTGGCCTATGAGCTCTTTGATCTGGATAACCGGCTGGTGGATCCCGAGGCCAAATATGAACTCTATCTGCATTTGATCGGCTATCCCGCCAGCATCCTCAATTCCCGGCAACTCAGAGCGCTGCACTTCTTTGCGGGAAACTATCTCAGCAGCAACAAAGAGATGTTTCGCGAATCCATCCTCAGCTTCAAATCCTCAAACTACTATCTGCACAAATGCTGGGAAAGGCTGGTGGGCATCTCCAAATATCTGCGCACGCACAGCGGCACCGCGAACTTCAAGATCAGCATCAGCTATGTGGAGCAGAAGCTGCTCAGCCTCTCGCATTACACCAGCATGCGCAACAACTGCTATGTGGAGAATCTCCAGGCCAGTTTCGACCAGATCCAGGAGCTCTATCAACACGTGGGAGAGCTTTCGCTCACGGATGAACTCACCGGACTCAAAAACCGAAGATATCAGCAAAACAATCTATATCAACTGGCAGCGATTGCCGCCCGGCATCAGACCTCAGTCTGCTTTGCCATGATGGACATAGACTTTTTTAAGAATGTGAACGACCAATATGGCCATGCCGCCGGTGATAGCGTCCTCAAACAGCTTGCCGATATCTTGAGGGACTTTCGCAAGAGCGACGTCGTCATCCGCTATGGCGGGGAAGAGTTTCTCCTGGTGCTCTTTGACACCCTTTTGAGCGATGCCGAAAAGCTGATGCAGTCCATGAAAGACAAGATCGCCACCACTACCTTCCTGTATAATGATCATAAGATCCACATCTCGGTGAGCATTGGGCTCACTTGTGAGTGTTTCAGCTCTCATAACTCAGATATTGAATTGGAAGAGTTTATCGAACACTCCGATATTGCCCTGTATGAAGCAAAGAAATCCGGCCGGAATTCTATATGTATCTATCATCCCCCTAATGAAAATCTCGCTTGACAGTAATTGCGGAGTCAAAAAACCTAAGTCTCAAAGGAGAATGCCATGGCAAAGATCGTAGTTAAGAACCTGAATAAGTATTATGACAACGGATTTCATGCGGTGAAAGACGTAAACTTCGTAGCTGAGGACAAAGAGTTTGTGGTGCTCGTGGGCCCCTCCGGTTGTGGCAAAACTACAGCTTTGCGCTTGATCGCCGGCTTGGAAGAAATCTCCAGTGGTGATATCTACATCGGCGATACGCTGGTCAACAAAATGCCCCCCAAAGACCGGGACATCGCAATGGTCTTTCAAAACTACGCGCTCTATCCGCACATGACGGTGTGGGACAACATGGCCTTTGCCCTGAAGCTGCGGGGCGAGAGCAAGAGCGAGATTGCCAAAAAAAGTGGATGCTGCAGCAGCGCTTTTTGGGCAGTGAGAGCATGCTCACCCGCAAACCCGGACAGCTTTCCGGAGGTCAGCGTCAACGCGTAGCCCTGGGACGCGCCATCGTGCGCAACCCCAAAGTATTCCTCTTTGATGAACCCCTTTCAAACCTGGATGCCAAGCTGCGCGTGGCCATGCGTGCCGAAATCGTCAAGCTGCATCGCACCCTGGAAAATACCATGATCTACGTCACGCACGACCAGGTGGAAGCCATGACCATGGCCGACCGCATCGTGGTGATGAAAGACGGCGTCATCCATCAGATCGATACCCCGCTGGATATTTACAACAATCCTGCCAATATGTTTGTAGCCGGCTTCATCGGCTCTCCGGCGATCAACATGATGCAGGGCAAGCTCATCGCTCAGGATGCCGCGCTGCACTTTGATAGCGGTGATTTCCGGCTCAAACTCACCGATGAACAAAGCCAAAGACTCAAGAGCTATGAAGCCAAAGCCATCGTGATGGGCATTCGCCCGGAAGACCTCTATGATTCACGCCACGACAGCATGGCCGAAGCTCCTCGTCCCTTCCAGCCCGTATGTGATCTCGTGGAGCCCCTGGGCAACGAGTTCCACGTGGTGCTGAAGACGGATAAACACAGCTTTGTCGCCCCGGCTGGACCCCAAAGAATTGCCAAAAGTGGGAGCCGTCCTGCCCATGAGCGTGGACATGGCAAAAGCCCATTTCTTTGATCCCGAAACCGAAGTCAGCATTTTGTGAGCTCATGCTGAAACGACTGATCTTGCTCCTCGTCCCCATGCTGAGTCTGCTCTCAGCTTCGGTGGTGAACTATCTGGAACACAGCCCTGCCGCCAACGCGCTAAGCGGCATTACTTTGCTCTCGGATTCCGTGGCGGACTATGCCCTCAGTCCCACCATCGGCCACACCCGGAAATCAGACTTTTTTACCATCGCCCCTTCAATATGTCAGAGATCGCGGTAGTGGGTTTTGCCACTGCAGCAGCCCGAAACCGCTTTATCTTTGCCGGAGGCAGCACCTATCTCCACCATTCCGACTATAGCTGGCACAATCCCTTTCTCAGCGCTGCTTATCACTACTATGGCATCGCGCTCGGCATCAGTGGACACATGGTCTATGACAGCGTCAAGGGCGAGGATTCCGAATATGACTTCAGCTATGACCTCGCTGCCCGCTACAGTCACAGGACTATGGCGCGGAGCTCAAATTCCTGCGTGTGGCAGCTCGGATGAACAATTGACCATCAGCATGAAAGCCGCCCTCAGCGAAGGAGTATATACCGCCACCTCTTATGTCTACGAAAGCGGAGGCAAGGACTACTTCCGGGCCGGCATCCAGACTGATATCAATCAATACCTCTCCGTCTATGGCTCCTGGCAAAATGAACCCAACCGCTTCGGACTGGGAGCAAAACTGGGGATAGAGCCTTGGAGTCTGATCTATTCGCTGCGCACGCATCCTCAGCTGGATCTGAGCCACGCCATCGCGCTGCAAAGAAACTGGTAAAGCTCCTGCTGCTCTGCGCGCTCTGCGCCGGGCTCCACTCTGAAGCCATCGCAGATCCCGCCACCTTGGAGCTCAGCCTGGAAGAGCTGCCGGAGCAAAGCACTCAAACTCTTTACGATCGTCAAGCCATATACAGCACCGCGCTCTACGGTGCTGCTTCTTTTGCGGATAGTCCCTATTCCAGAGCCCAAGTCAAGCTCAAGAGTGCTGCCTTTCAAGCCTTTGCCGGCACCAAAGTCGAAGATCAGAGACCCCAGGCCAATATCCAACTGCGCTATCGTGATCACTTTGCCTTGGGTAGCTACCGAGTCACGTGGGGGAAAGGCCTGCTGCTGAATAAATCCACCACGCATCCTGCTATCCTATACCCAAGCCATCCAAGCACATACGAGCCCCAAGGCCTGGCCATCTCGCTCAAGCCCGGAGCCTGGCAAATCCTGACTTTTGCTTCTCAGGTGGAACGCTCTGCCAAACTCAGTGAAGGACTCATCACTCAACTGCCTCGTAGTAAAACCGATATCCTGGGCAGCACCAGAGAGCGCGTTGTGGGATCAGGCCTTGTTTACACTTCAGATGGTTTCGAGATCGGTTCTTTGTATTACCATCAGAGCTATGATCGAGCTTTCAGTGACGCAAAGAGTGATTCCTTGCTGAAGGCAGTTAGCATTTATGGCGCTGTAAACTCAGGCGCGCATCGCTTGATGGCAGAATGCGCAGTGCAGGATCAGGCCTCCATTGCGCTAAGCTGGAGCATGATCCATCCCCGCTTCAGTCAGGAATGGCAATATCAAAGGCTGGCGGATTATCAGAGACCGGCCTACGCTGCCAAGGCGAACCTTTTGTCTTCCACGGAAAACCGGGAAGAGCTATCTGCCAGGATCCGCTATATGCCCTTCAAAGCACTCAGGATCCAAGCACAAAGCACCATCAACAAGGGCTTTGGCGATCTCAACGAGGTCAATTGGCTGGCTCGGCATCAGCTTAGTATCGGCTTTTCTGACCCTCTGAGCAAAGCTTCACTCTCGCTCACCGTGCTTGACCGCGAAATCCTCACAGCTATTGACGATAACTACAGCAGCAGCATTCCGTTGCACTACAGGGTCAATGCCTCTCTGCGCCAGCGCATTTTCGAAGACATCTGGATGGACACAGCCTTTCGCTTTCATCATCAGGAACGGCAATTGGCTTTGAGTAGAGGTTCCTGGTGGAAACAAAGCATTGACTACCAGAGAGATGGCTTCGGGCTCAGTTTGGGCTATAGCGTCTGGAACAGCGGGAACTACCAGATGCTGATCCTCGATGATGGCGATACCGGTTACCGGAGCCTGGGCAAAAACTCAGCTCAAGCGATGCTTATGACCGAGTATGGATGGAAGACAGGGCGCGTGAAGCTGGTGCTCGAGCAAGAGCTAAAGCAAGACCGTGTCACTTCTCTGCTGGCAAGCATTAGTTTGAACCTGAAATAGCCACAAATGCTAAAGAGCCCGGACGGGAAGCCCGGGCTCGTAATGATCTTCTTTTGCATTATCCCGGTTGCTTAGTTCCCAAACAAGACTTGCAGACCGGCAGTAAAGCCCAATCCGCTGGATTCGTTCTTTCCGCTTGAGTCTCCGCCGTAATCTCCCAAACCCATCTGATATGATCCGCGCAGATCCACAAATGCTCTTTGGCTAAGGGGGATGAGGTATCCGGCTTTCAAGGTTCCAAACATGGCTGTGCTTGTGATTTTGTCCGATATCTCAAAATCATAGGTAGCTTGCCGATATTGCAAATCCACACCGCCATAGAGATAATCGAAGAAATATCTACCGCCCGCGCCAATGCCCAGGACAGCTACTGAATTATCGCCGTCGCTCTGCGATTCTGCACTCAGGATCAGATCCGCGGCTAGCTTGTCGATCACAAAATATCCCAGCTGGGGAGATATTGAAACTGTAGTGGTGGGATCGTCATCGCTATCGCTCTTTGTGACACTGAGGCCGGCTGTTCCACCCACCAGCATCGAGCCTTGGGTGAAGCCAAAAACTGAACTTACTACTAATAGTGAAAGCAGGATCAGCAATCCTTTTTTTCATGATAAACCTCCATGGTTTTCATTTTTTAAGGCCTTGTGGGGATCAGGGATACAGCGTTTACTCTTTGAGACCGGATATTAATAAACAACATACTCTGATCTACAAGTCTTATTAATAATATAAAGTGCTGCTTCATTCCGGTCAAGCGGAATGTTCCGTGCCAGCCCCGTGCCCATATGTATAGATCTTGGCTAGCGCTGCTTTACCTCATGTTCCCTTCATCCCAAGAGGGCATCATGGGGTAAGGCAGGGCAAAGCGTGAGCTCAATCAGTCGGTGAGGCAGGAGCGCGGTGAGATATTTTCGAGCAGAAAGCCGGCTGTAGCCACCTACAATGATAGGATTGCAGAGGTCTCGACTGCACAAGCGACGAATTCGCTTACTTTTACGGAAATCGTTTCATCGACACGAGACGTGTCGAATCCTGTGGACTTTCATGTAAACTCTTTCGCACGCGGATATCCGGATCATCCATGGGCGCATAAACATATAGTGATCATATAGTTATCATTAGCTCGCGAATAGGGGTGTGGCGGAATTTCATCAATTTCATGGATTTTCATTCGGGAATCTGGCATTTTATTCTTGACTAAGATTGGCCGGCATAGATATCTGACACAGGATTTAGTTTACAGACACTTTGGCACCAAAAGCTGGCAAAATAAGCACTGTGAGGTTCGATGCTCGATCTAAAGATTGGGGACTATAATTGGGATATGTCCTTTGAAGACGTCAATTGCGACGCTGCGGAAGTATTGACCGGAACCGCTTTGCGGGAGATTCTGGAGGAGTTTATGCCCTCACCGGCATGGCGATTGCCATCATCGATACTGAGGGCAAAGTTCTGATCAGCAATGGCTGGCAGGATATCTGTCACTTGTTTCACCGCAAGCATCCGGAATCTTGCAAAAATTGCACTGAAAGCGATACTGTGCTCAGCAAAGGGGTTGCGCCGGGAGAGTTTAAGCTCTATAAATGCAAGAACGGGATGTGGGACATCGTTACCCCGATCTATGTGCAGGGCAGGCATTTGGCCAATCTATATTTCGGGCAATTCTTCTTTGAGGGTGAGCAGCCGGATACTCAGTTCTTTGAGGAGCAGGCCGCGCGCTATGGCTTCAATCGGGCAGACTATATGCAGGCCTTGAGGCAAGTGCCCTTTTATAGCAGAGAACAAGTGGCCAAAGTGATGTCCTTTTATCTGCGTCTGGCCCGACACATCTCGCAACTGAGTCATAGCAACGTGGTACTCTCGCACAATCTGAAAGTGAAAGCCGGGATTATCCAGGCTCAGAAGCTGCAATCCATGATGCTGGATCAGATCAAAGACCGCATCGTGCTCAGTGATCTTGAAGGGAATATCACCTATACCAATCAAGCTGTGCAGGAAGCCATGGGCTACAGCAAAGATGAGCTGTGCCGGATGAGAGTACATGATTTTGAGCATGGACATGAATTGGATGGCACTCAGGACGAGATCATCCGCTGCACTCTGATCAATGGTTCATGGCACGGAGAAGCCAAGAACATCACCAAAGATGGCAATGAGATCTTCATGGATATCCGCACCTTTCGGATTGATGATGATGCGGGTAAGCCACTGGCCTTATGCGGGATATCCTCCGATATCACGGTTCGCCGCCTCTATATCGATCTCTTACGGAGGCAAAATGAAGCAAGCCGCAAACTGATTGAGATATCCCGACAGCTGCTCAATACAAAAGCCATGAGCATCGCTGCCACGATCGATAGTTGCCTCTTGGATTTAGGTGAATTCATGGAGGTGGATCGCTCATACGTATTCCTGATCGACGAATCGGGGATCACAATCAGCAATACAAATGAATGGTGCCGACAGGGCGTGGAAGCTCAAAAAGACAATTTGCAAAAGCAGGACATGCGCAGTGCTCCGGCCATGATCGATGAATTGCTGAAACAGAATATGGTCTGCATCGATGATCTGAGCGATTTGGATAGCGCGTGGACAGAAGATCGCGCGGTGCTGGCCGCTCAAGGTATTCAAGCATTGCTGGCAGCTCCGATCGTGTATGAACACGAGATAATGGGCTTCATTGGCCTGGATATGGTGCGAGCTGCAAGGCACTGGGACGAAGTGGACTTCATGCTCATCCAATTGACGGCAGATCTACTAGCTGCCAGTTTGGCGCGGGGGTGAGGTTTTAGGTTTTAGGTGTTAGGTGTTAGGTGTTAGGTGTTAGTGAGGTGTGAGGTGGCAGGGCTGCCATGCTGCTGCTTGGCAGAAGCAGCTTGAGCTGCTTACTTTTTTAGGCCTTCAGCCCTGCTCGACACGAGGACGTGTCGAATCCTGACACCCTGTAGGATTGCAGACGTCTCGTCTGCACAAGCGACGAAGTCGCATACTTTTACGGAACTCTGCTTTATCGAAACGAGGACGTGTCGAATCCTAATACCGGTCTTGCTCGACACGGGGACGTGTCGAATCCTGTGGTTTCAGGTTAAGCTCCAATGTATGGGGCGGTGCCCCATACATTGAAGACATCATATCAAAGCGGAATCTGGATTAGAACAATCCGGAGATGTTGCCGTCGTGTTCCACGTCGATAGTGCCGGCACTGGTTTTTTAGGCAGGCCGGGCATGCGCATTATTTCACCGGTGATGGGGATCAGGAATCCGGCTCCGCTGGCGATCACGATCTCACGCACGGTTACCAGGAAGTCTTTAGGGCGTCCGATCAATTCCGGATTGTCGGAGAGTGACTTTTGGGTTTTGGCGATGCAGATGGGCAGCTTGTCAAAGCCGTATTTATTGATCTTTTTGAGATCGGCCTTGGCTTCGGCAGAGTAGTCCACCTTTTGCGCGCCATAGATTTCGCTGGCGATGGTGAAGATTTTGTCTTCCACGGGGCTGTCCCAGTCGTACAATCCGCGATATTGGCAGGCATCTTTGTCCACCATTTCCACCACTTTTTCAGCCAGTTCGATGCCGCCTTCTCCGCCTTTGGTAAAGTATTCCACTATCGAGGCATCAAAGCCGCTTTGATGGACGAAGTCCTTCACGATTTGCAGTTCTTCCTCGGTATCGGTGGGGAAGCGATTGATGGCAACGATGGATTTCATGCCGAATTTGTTGATGTTTTCCAGGTGTTTAGCAAGGTTGTCCAGCCCTTTTGTTACGGCTTCCGGATTGGGAGCGGCGAGATCTTTCACCTTCACTCCGCCATGGATTTTGAGGGCACGGACGGTGCAACCAGCACCACGGCATTGGTACAGAATCCGCCATATTTGCAGACCAGATCAAAGAATTTCTCGGCTCCCAGATCAAAGCCAAAACCTGCTTCGGTGACCACGTAGTCACTCAAGCGCAGGCAGTTCTGGTGGCCAGCACGCTATTCGCGCCCCTGAGCGATATTGGCAAAGGGTCCGCCATGCACCAAAGCGGGAGTATTTTCCGTGGTTTGCACCAGGTTTGGCTTCAGGGCATCCTTGAGCAAAGCCGCGATGGCGCCTTCAATGCCCAATTGATGCACCTTTACCGGTTCACCACCATAGGTGAAGCCGAAGGTGATATTGCCGATGCGTTCCTTGAGCTCGTCCATATTGTTGGAAAGGCAAAGGATAGCCATGATCTCGCTGGCAGGGGTGATGTCAAAGCCGTTTTCCCTGGGGAAGCCTTGTTTGCTGCCTCCGAGACCGATCACCACGTGGCGCAGCATGCGGTCATTCACGTCCAGCACGCGTTTCCAGGTGATGCGTCGGGGATCGATATTGAGCTCATTATCAAAGTAAATATGGTTATCGATCAACGCGGCTAAGGTGTTGTTAGCAGCAGTGATGGCATGGAAATCACCGGTAAAATGAAGGTTGATATCCTCCATGGGGAGCACCTGGCTCCAGCCTCCTCCGGCTGCTCCACCTTTGATGCCAAAGACCGGGCCTAGCGAAGGTTCACGTAAGGCAACGATGGATTTTTTGCCAATGCGGTTCAGGGCTTGGGACAGTCCGATGGACACCGTGGTCTTTCCCTCACCGGCAGGGGTGGGGGTGATCGCGGAGACCAATATGAGCTTTCCGATGGGGTTGTTTTCATTGGCAAAGAGGGCGGAATAACGGATCTTTGCCTTATATTCTCCATAATGGTCGATATCTTGGGGTGTGAGCCCGATTTTTGCGGCGATTTCATCGATATGTTTTAGCTTCGTGAGTCTTCCAATTTCCAGATCGGTAAGCATTTTGCCTCCTTTTCGGTGTTGTTTATCAAAAAGATAAGCGGTTATTGATTTGGGGCAAGGCTTTCTAAAGCTTGCCTAAGGCACAGGAACCGAGTATCATATCCATAATACTTATGTAAGTCTGCGCAAAACACAAGGCCTTGAAATCAATATCGCAGGCTATCACGGGTAAATAGCTGATAAGGAGTTCCGGATGATTCTTGAGGCTTTTGTAAGCATGCTCTACAATGCCGCTTTGCTACTGAGTCTGGTGGTAGTGTTTGACATCCTTTCCGTGGGAACCAGGTATGAGAAAATCCCTGAACAACTCCTGTCAGGTTTCATCCTGGGCGCGATAACACTGGGGATCATGATGAATCCCTGGGTCTTGCGGCCAGGGATAGTATTTGATACCAGAACCATATTCCTGAGTATCGGCACCATGTTCTTCGGCGCACTGCCCAGCCTTATAGCCATGCTTATGGGTATCCTCTATCGGCTCTGGATGGGGGGAGGTGGAGTCTATTCCGGAGTCACCACCATCATCAGCGCTGTGATTTGGGGCACCATTTTCAGACGTTTACACAAGAGATGGAAAGAGCCATACGGCTTTGCCGAGTTCTATACTTTAGGAATTCTAAATCACATCTCAATGATCTCGCTGATGTTGCTGATGCCCAAGTATGTGCGCTGGGAAGTGATCCGCACCATCAGCCTTCCGGTGATCATCATCTATCCTTTGGGCACGGTGCTATTGGGAAAACTGGCAGCCCGCAGATTGCAAAGACAGGAAGAGCAGCAACGTCTGGCTAAAAGTGAAGAAAAATACCGCCAGCTCACCGAAACCTCCAATGATATGATCATGATCACCAGTCTGGATGGCATCATTAACTTTGCCAACAAGAAATCGCAAAGACTTCTGGGCATCAAAGAGAGGGATTTCGGTAAAGCGCACTCGTATCAATATGTGCTGCCCCGGTATCATCAAATGCTCAATGATTTCCTGGCAGAGCGTGTGCAAGGTCACCGTGGGTCCAGACTATTCAATCTTGAGGTAGTGGACATTGAGGGCAAGCCGCACCTGGTCGAGATCAGCAGCACTCCGTTGATCGAAAATAATGAGGCGCAGGGCATTCTGCTAGCCTTGCGGGACGTCACGGATAGGATGCAAACTGAGGAGCAGCGCAATCGCTATGCCTTTCGTTTGCAAATCCTGCGTGAGCTGGACGGGATCGTGCTCAAAACCCTGTCTTTTGAAGATACCTGCCATGCAGCAGCGCAAAAACTGCAGCAGCTGATCCCCTTTGACTTTATGAGCATAAACGTGCTCAGAGACGGCATTGTGGAAGTGGTGGAAGTGCTGAAGCAAGAGAATCACTTTGAATATCTTGCGCGAAACAGCAGGCACCGTCCAGACCCGGACTTTGTATCCAAACTGAAGAATGACTGCAGCATCGTGCTCAACAGCCTGTGCCATCCTCCGCACAAATGCCCATCCGGGCAAAGCTGACGGATGAAGGCATCAGCGCTCATATGTATAATGCCATGGCTTTGCAGGACAGGATGCTGGGCTTTTTGTGGTTTGGTTCTTTTCAGCAGGGATTCTTTACGGATGAGTATCTGGAGATCGGGCAGGAATTTGCAATCAACTGGCGATCGTGCTAAAACCATATCAGCTTGATTCAGACCATCAAAGATCACTCGGAGGAGCTAAGCCAAACTGTTATCCAGCGTACAGCTCAATTGCAGAATGCTCTGGTTGAATTGGAAGCTTTTTCTTATTCGGTGGCGCATGATCTACGCACTCCTCTGAAGCTGATTTATGGTTATAGCGACGCGCTGCAGGAGGATTATGCCCGCAAACTGGATGACGAAGGCCAGGAAATGCTGGCTGCCATCAAAACTACCTCAGTGCGCATGGATAAATTGATCACGGAATTGCTGGATCTGGCCAGGCTGAATCCCGAGGCCTTGAAAGCGGAACCGGTGGATACGCAATCGATGGTAGAACACATCTGGCGGGGAGTGAATCCCGGAGACTTTGAACTGGAATTTCACAGTCTACCTGCTGTATGGGGGGATCCCACCCTGCTGTCACAAGTATGGCAAAACCTGCTGGAAAACGCCATCAAGTTCACCCGTCCCTGTCCCGTGAGAAGGATCGAAATTGGCTGTCAGACAGTGGATAAAGAGCAGGTGTTTTACGTCAGAGATACCGGAGTGGGCTTTGATCCGGAGAAGAAGGATGATATCTTCGCGCCCTTCAAGCGCTCTCACAGTTTGCAGGAATTTGAGGGCACCGGCATCGGGCTGGCCATCACCAAGAAGATTATCATCAACCACAAAGGCAGGATATGGGCTGAGAGTGAACCCAATAAAGGCAGTAGCTTCTTCTTTACCCTGCCCATGGCGGAGCAGGAACATTATGATCAGTAAATGTGGCGTAATCTGCGCTCAAGATTGCCGGGCCTTTGGTTCTGAATGTGAAGGCTGCAATGAGTTGGAGGGGAGGGTCAGCTGGGCTGAATTCTATGGTCAAAGCCACTGTCCGATCTATCAATGCGTAGTGGACAAGGGCTATGACACCTGCGCGGACTGCGGTCTGGCCCCTTGTCAGATCTGGTATGATACCCGCAATCCCGATGCCAGCGACGATGAGTTTGCCGCAGATCTGGCATCGAGATTACGGAACCTTTCAGCTATAGTTTGACGCTTACGTTGATATTCTTGAATCGGGCAGGTGCAACTCCATGTGAGAGACGCATGACCTGACCGGGCTCGCCTTTTCCACAATGGAAGGTGGAGTGATAGGCCCAATCTTCCTCTCCGCAGATGGCATCGCAGGCATTCCAAAAATCCTGAGTAATCCCAAAATAGGTGGGCTCTTTCACGATTCCGGTGATCTTGCCATTATCGATGCGATAGCCGATCTCGGTAGTAAACTGGAAGTTATTGCGGTTATCATCAATGCTCCAAGTCTTGGTGAAATCCAGGAAATAGCCATGTTCGGTGCTCTTGATCAGATCCTCGAGACTACCCTTCCGGGAGCAATGCAGAGATTGGTCATGCGTACCAGAGGGAAGTCATCAGCAAAAGATGCCTTCATGTTTGAAGATGGTTCCAGACCCAGTTTATGAGCTATGTGGCGTGAAGTTTGTTGATCCACCAGGATGCCATTCTTGATGATATCCATTTTGCGACCGGGAACACCTTCGTCATCCATGGGATGGAAGCCCATGCCGCGCGGATCGGTGCTGTCACTATAGATATTCACAATCTCAGAGCCATACTGGAAGTTACCCAGCATGTGAGGCTTCACGAAGGTCTTGCCGGCGTAGGAGATTTCCTGACCGAAGATGCGGTCGGCTTCGGTGGCATGTCCCACGGATTCATGCAGTTGTAGAGCCAGGTGTCCACCACCGATAATGATGTCAGCGCGTTCTTCGGTGATTACAGGGGCTCTGAGCAGATCTACTGCTTCCTTCATAATGCGGTCGGTATTTTCCATGAATTGTTGCTGGTGAAATAGCTCAAATCCTGCTCTACCGGCACTCATGTGTCCCGGCCAGGTGCGGGATTGGATCTGTCCGCTATCGGCAGAGATCACGCTCATCACGGGCAGCGTGTTGTACACTACAGTGTGGCTGTAGCTGCCTTCGCTATTAACATAGTACTTTTCCTGACGCTCAAACTCGGCCATCAAGTAAGAATGTACCACCTGTCCTTGCGGTTTGATCAGATTTGCCACTTTGCTCAGATAATCCAGCTTTTCGGCTTTGGACATGGTAAAAGGATCAATCTCCGGATGGTGGATATATTCTCCGGTACTGGCCTTGAGGGCTGGGAAGCTGAGCTTTTCTTTCTGAAAAAGCGCTCCGTGGATGGCATTGCTCTTGGCTCGGGCGATCAAGCGCTCTATGGGAGGCTTCCGAAAGGTCTTTGGATCCGGCAAAACCAAAGCAGCCATTGATCAAAACACGGATGCCGATGGCCGGAGAACCTACGGAGTTGCTGTAGTTCTTCAGATTCCCGTTTTCGAAGCTGATGCTCTCAAAATCTGTGCTTGTGACGCGGCGTCCGCGAAGCTAATCTCCGGACTGTGCAGTTTGGCGATGATGTTGTTTATCTTCTGTTCCATGTATCTATCCTAAATGGTCTTGGTGGAAGAGGTGATATTGAAGTTACGCACTCTGGCATGCGGCGCTTTCACAGTCTCAATGTCGAAGGCTGCGTAGTTTTCACTAAAGGGAATGGTGTATGCGGTATCTTCAAGTTCCAATATGTTTTCCAGGATGCGGGTGATCTTCTCGGTGAAGCGAAGGTTGTTGACCACAGCGGTTATCTTGCCATCTTCGATCAGGAATGTTCCGTCGCGGGTGAGCCCGGTGAGTGAGGTCTGTTTGGCATTGATGAAGTTCATATAGTGCAGGCTGGAGATATATAGGCCACGCTTTACGTTGCGGATCATGTCATCCCTGCTGCTTGCTCCGGGAGCGATCTTCAGACAGCTGGCAGTATTGCCGTTTTTGGGCAAGCCTAGCTTGTGGTGGTAATACTGGTTGCACATGAAGTTGCGGAAACAACCGGCTTCAATGAGCTTCAAAGGACGGTAGATATGACCACCGGAACCGTAATCCTTACGGATCATTTCGCTATCGGTAGGGTCATCGGTGATATAAACAATCCCGGGGAAGAGCTTTTTGTCGATCTTGCCCTCAAAGAAGCTGCTATGCTGATCCAAAGCGTGAGCGCTCATGCCATAGCTGAGATACTGCACGAATTCGGCCACGCAGCGTGGGGCCAGGATTACTTCGTATTCACCGGGTTCCACATCGATCACCGGGTTTTTGGTGTACATGATCTTGGTGAGCAGGCGGGCGCGGAAATCTTCCAGATTGAAGTGCGAGAAATCATCACCGCCAAAGGTCTCCAAGACCGTGATCTGGCTCTCCTTGTGCACAGCTTTCACTTCCAGATAGATGGGAGATTCCGCGCTGGATTTATCCAGATGGTTGCTATTCAGGCTGCGATAGCCGCTGTAGTTGCAGATAAAGGTGCCATACAGCTCAAAGTCATATTCAGCCGCGCTTTGGGCTAGAGAGTCGAGGATTTCGGTCTTGGTTTGCAGGCTGATGGCTTCGATGTTGTTCACCATCTTCCGGGAAGGCGCCAGAGTGAGGTCGTCCTCCACGTCCACAAAATCAGGATCTTCCGGAAGGGAATCGATCATCTCCAGAGCAGAGGCCAGAGCAATGTCGATCTTGGCGGTGCCTGGATCATCGATGTCAAAGCTGCATGATCTTTTACCTTTGTAGATGGTAGCGCTGAGATTGAGCATGTCTTTGCTGATGTTGTAATTGGTCTGGCTTTGATAGAAGCGCAGGAAATCCGTCTGCCAGAAACTCAAATCCACGGTGTACTTAAGCTCCGGATGCTTATCCAGGGCGGCTTTAAGGTACAGGAGAGTGTCGTTCATCTTTTTTATCCTTATGTTTTTCTTAAATCCAGGTGCTCTTGTTGTGCCTGCGTTTGGGGCTCTGTCCCCGGGTGATAAACTGTCCTTTGGGAGTCTGTCCGGCCTCATACTTTTCGCCACGGAGGTAAACGCTGTCGATGGCTCCGATCAGCTCCACAGGGCTGCCCATGGGGCCGGTGATGGAACTGCTGCCTTCGGGGTTGTAGATCACAAAGTCCGCGTCTGAGCCTGCTTCCAGGCATCCCTTCTGAGGGTATATGCCCAGGCGTTTGGCTGCATTCTCACTGGTCATCTTGATGCAAGTGGCCAGAGGTATCTTGCGACGTTTCCACAGCTCAGAAAGCACCCAGTGGTAGCTGAAAACTAAAAGCTGATCAGGGCTGCCACGGAATACTTCGCTTTGGGTCTCTTGCGTTCCGCAGATTGGACAGAAGATAGATCTTGTTGGTCTTGAGCAGTTCATACATTAGATCACGATACTCGGTAAAATCCGTAGTCCAGAGAGCCGGGGAAGCTTCGGCTCGAGGAAGTGCATCAGATCCAGCATGCTGAGGGCAAAGGAGATATCGCTGCGTTTGGAAATCGTATTGATAAACTCGATTACCGGATAATGGGATACGCGAGGGATATGGATGGGGTTTTCCTGCATGCGACGCAGGATCTTCTTGATGCCATCCATGTGAGCTTCCATGCTGTACTCGGGGTGGGATTCAAAGTCATAACCCTGAAAGGAAAACTCAGTATCGCTTTCGTAGATATCCATAAAGAGGTCCATCATCTCGGTGAAGGAGAGCTCCTGAATAGCCTCGTTTGGCGAAGGCGCCATCAGAGCGATTCCCACCAATCCTTTAGCCCAAAGCTCTTGCGCTGCTTCGGCATGGTAGGGATAATCACTGATGTCCACGTTACCCCACAAAGCCATATCGCAATAGCGTTTTTTTGGATCAGTTCAAGCATCTGCCGGATATGCTTTGCTCCAAAGATGGGACATTCACTATGGTAACTCATTTCCGCAACAGAAGTCCAACCGCCACTGATGGCATTTTGGGTTGCCCGCTTGATCCGATCCGGCATATCCTGACTCTTCCCCAAAAGGTGCAAGTGTGGATCCACCGCGCCGGGGAGCAGGACTTTACCTTTCAGATCTATAACAATGGGATCCTCTTCACTGATGATAGGATCCGCTGAGATCTTGATAATCTTGCTATCAAAGAGCACATTCACTCTTTTCAGAGCGTTTGAGCTGGTAGGCAGGGAGGCGTTTTCAAATAATATCATATCGTTAATACGCCATAATCGAGCTTCCTGCATCCACAAAAATGATGTCTCCGGTAACCCCGGAAGCAAGATCCGAAAGCAGATACAGCGCAGTTTTGGCGATATCCTCCTGTTCGATGTTTCTGGAAAGCGGCGCGGTCTTCTCGATCCTGCGCTGCATTTGTGAGATGCCTCCGATGGCCGATGACGACAGGGTGCGAATGGGTCCTGCGGAGATGGCATTTACCCGTACTCCCTTTTCGCCCATGCTATACGCCAAATAGCGCACAGAAGCTTCCAGAGCTGCTTTGGCGATGCCCATCACTCCGTAGTTTGGCACCACTTTCTGAGCTCCATAATAGGACAGAGTGATGGCCGAGGATCCCGGATGCAAGAGCATTTCTGCTTCGCGCATGATGGCTACCAGAGAGTATACGGAGATGTCCATCGCGGTGATAAAGCCGTGACGCGTGGTGTGGTGGAAGGGAATATTCAGTTCACTGGAGGGAGCGTAGGCCACGCTGTGCACGATGTAATCTATTTTTGTCCCATTCTTCAGCCAAAAGACTGATCATGTTTTTGATGTCATAGTCTTTGCTGAGATCGCACTCATAAAGCAGGCCGATCCCCAGCTCTTCGGCTATGGGATGCACTCTTTTGGCCAGGGTCGGGCTGGCATAGGACAGAGCCAGTTCTACTCCTTGCTCTTTGAGCGCGCGGGCGATTCCATAGGCAATACTATGGCGATTGGCGATGCCCAGGATCAGGGCTTTTTTACCTTGCATATTCATGGTCGATCTCCTTGCAGGCGCTTCAGCGCCTCGTTTACGGCTTTCTGCATCTGTGGGTTTTGGGTATTAAGAAAGATGTCTTGTGCTTTCACATAGTTTGCTCTTGCGGCATGTGTTTCGGCCAGAGCTTCGTGGATGCGGCCTTTGAGCCAATATCCGGAAGCCAGTCCACTGAAGTTTTCAAAGCGATAATCCAGATCAATCGCGCGCTCCACATGGCGCATGGCATCGTTATATTTCCTTTGTAAAAAGCTGTGGTATCCCATGGCATATTCAGCAGTGGCCAATACTGTGGGAGAAGCCGAAAAGTCACGTTTAAGAACTCCGCGATAGCGGTTTGCCAGCCTTTGCAGGTCTGTGTAGGAAGCGCTGACATAGCCGGGATTGAGATAGGATTCCGCTTGCAGGCGATGACTCAGCATCTGCATCCGGATTTGGATGGGGTACTCATAGGAGTCTTCCGCCAAAGCGATGACCTCATGGTAACGGCCTTCGGATTCGAGCACATAGATATCCAAAAGATTCAGGATGCTTTGGCTGGGGGGATCAACTGTTTCCACCAGATACCGCATGCGGCTTCTGAACCGGGTAAATTCATCCGTCTCACCATGGAAGTATGCGATGCGGGCCAGGCCGGCCAGGGCATAGATCTGCCCTCGCGCTTCACCAAAAGCCTGATACTGCCGGATGGCGCTTCTCGTAGCTTTGGCTGCTGTCCTGCCAGCGTTGCCTGAGCTCCAGATTCTGAGC
>JAJOKA010000222.1 GCA_021206555.1 Candidatus Cloacimonadota bacterium
ATCTCCTGGATGAAGAGTGTTGTCACCGCCGCCGGGTTGTCGGTCGCCACACTGAAACTGGCGAGCGGCGGAATGCCGGTCACCGAGATGGTCAACCCGTTCCGTTGCGCGGTGGCTTTCCATCCCTCCTGAACGCGTGTTCCGATCGCCGCGAGCGTGGCCCCCACATTCTCGCGCCGGTGTTTGTGCAGCGAGGCCAATGCGGCGGAAGGTCCCATCCGTTCCGTCCAGTAGGCGCTGCTGATGAAGGTCCGTTGTGCATAATCCATGACCGCGCGACGCCCGATAACCGCCGCCATGGGAACGCCGTTCGATATGGTCTTCCCCGAAGGTGGCCATGTCCGGGTCGACGCGTAGATGCGGTGCATACCGGATGTGGCCATACGCCACCCCGAGGTGATTTCATCAAAAGATCAAGACTGCACCGCAACGGGATGCGCAGGCGCGCACGCCCTCAAGGAAACCGGGTTCAGGACCCATTTCGCGCACCGGCTCCATCACGATGGCCGCCAACTGATCGCCCTGCTCCTCCACGATGCGCTCCAGCACGTCGAGCCGGTTGTACGGGAACGGATGCAGCGTTCCGGTCAGCCCCCGCGGAACACCCAGTGGTTCGAGGCCGGGCAGTAAGTGACCGTCGAGCGCCTTATCCTTGGACAGGTTGGCGGCCAAATACCAATCGTGCCAGCCGTGATAGCCGCAACGGGCAATCTTGGTCTTGCCGGTATAAGCACGAGCCACACGGATGGCTATGGTGTGGCATCACTGCCCGTCTTCACCAATGCTGCCATTTCGCAACAGGGGATCACTTCCTGCAGTTTCTTCACCAATTCACTCTGCTGAGGTTGGGTGAGCGAGAAGCAAAAGCCCTTGCTATTCACCTGTTCCTGCACCGCGTGGTCAATCTCCTCTTCGCGATAGCCGATGATGATCGGGCCATAGGCGCAGAGGAAATCTATGTATTCATTACCGTCCACGTCCGTTACGCGGCCACCTTTGCCATTATCAAAGTAGATCGGGTATTCACCAATAACAAAGTTATAGGGTCTGCGAATGCCGGCAACCGCTCCGGGCACAAGAGTTTGCGCTTCGGCATACATTGCCATGCTTTTATCGAGTTTCAGTTTATCTGCCATGATTATTTCATCTCCCAAAGACTTGCTATTCCCATTCCGCCCCCGATGCAGAGCGAGGCGAGACCTTTTTTGTTTTCTCTGCGTTTCATCTCATGTAATAGTGTGACTATGATGCGAGCGCCGCTGGCTCCGATGGGATGTCCCAAAGCAATCGCGCCACCATTGACATTCACGATCTCAGGATCAAGCTTGCCCAAACCTTCAGCTTCCAGGCCTTTAAATACCGAAAGCGATTGCGCGGCAAAGGCTTCGTTGAGCTCTGCCAATTCGATATCGCTGAGAGACCAACCGCTCTTGGCCAGCACTTTTTTGATCGCGGGAACAGGACCATAGCCCATGATGGCAGGATCCACACCCGCGGAAGCGCTGTCCACAAAGTAAGCCAGGGGTGTGAGCCCCAGTTCATTGGCTTTTTCTTCGCTCATGATCATTAGCAAGGCGGCACCGTCGTTGATCCCGCTGCTATTAGCCGCGGTCACGCTGCCATCTTTTTTGAAGGCAGGACGCAATTTGGCCAGGGAATCCGCGGTCACGCCGGCTCTGGGCATTTCATCACGATTCACGACGATGGGATCACCCTTGCGCTGAGGAATGCTGATCGGTACAATCTCGTCCTTGAATCTGTCGCTATCTTGAGCCGCTTCGGTTTTATTCTGAGAAGCAGCAGCAAAAGCATCCTGTTCTTCCCGGCTAAGGCTGAACTTATCGACCAGATTTTCCGCGGTGAGCCCCATGTGATAGTCATTGAAGATATCCGAGAGTCCATCCCGGATCATCAAGTCCACCATGCTCTTATCCCCCATCCGGGCACCCCAGCGGGCATCCTTGAGGATGTAAGGGATCTGGCTCATGTTTTCCGAGCCACCGGCCACCACAATCTCAGCCTCACCGGCCTTGATCATCAGCGCAGCCAAGGCCACAGCCTTCATTCCGCTGCCGCACACCTTATTGATCGTATAGGCTGGCACGTGATCCGGAATGCCGGCATGAATGGATATCTGACGGGCAACATTTTGCCCCAAACCGGCACCACAGACGTTACCGACGATCACTTCGTCGATAGCTTCGGGGCTTACTCCGGTTTCGCGTATGATGGCCTTCAAGGTATGCACTCCCAGCTCGATCGCCGAGAGGTCCTTGAAAACTCCGCCAAAGTTACCGATGGGACTGCGCTTGGCGCATACAACAACGGCTCTTCTCATCTTTCCTCCAGATGTTTTTAGTTTTATTCATTAAGAGCCATCATTCGGAATGCTGCTTTTTAGTCAATGGAAAATGCCTTCAAATCCCCCCGATCGGAATTCATCTCGCATTATCGTCTTAGCGGACTCAAATCCTATTCCCCTAATGACCCCAATCTCACAAGCTGGGCTAAGGCTGCAAGGCCTGTCGTGCCAAAGCACTATCTCCTCCATATACTGCTTTTCTGCTGTCCATATCTGAGCCTGGGATATATTTCATAGCTTCATCAGTTTCAAAGGTTTTCTGATTCTTGCCGTCCATAAAGAGCCTCAGCAGATAAACTCCCGCGGGCAGGTCTTGACCTCGGTCATCACAGCCTTCCCAGGCCAGCACTTGTTCGCCTGGCTCGGCTGTGCCTTTGTGCAGTTCACGGACCAATTGCCCTCTCAGGTTATAGAGCTTGAGCTCGATCTCGCTTTGCTTGGATAGCTGATAGCTGATCACGGCCAGGTCGCGGAAGGGATTGGGAGATGCTTTGATGGCAGCAATGGGAGGGCCGGCCTGCTCATCCGCGTTGGTCACGGTGTCTATGATTACGGTGACGCTGTTTGAGGGGGATGATTCCACCGCGCCATAGAGGGCTACCAGATAGTAAGTAAGGGTGTCATTCACCGCGCTGTAATCCCGGAATTGCGTGGTCTGCGGATCCGCGAGCTCAGCATAAGGCTGGCCATTGCGATAGATGCGGAAACCGGATAGGCCCCGATCCATGAGCGGCATTTGCCAATAGAGCAGGATCTGCTGTTGCCAGAGCTCGGCATCAAGCTCCAATGGCGAGTATATCGTCTGATATTCATAGGCTCCGATGTCGATTGTGGCCAGGCCATCGCCATCACCATCGATGTAGCGTTCATTGCCCGATGCATCAAGGGTGGGCTCGATCAGCGCTGGCTGCAATCCCATATCAATCAATGGCGATAGCGCCGAGAGCAGATAGGGGCGGTTGCCCTCGTTTACAAACAAAGGATCATCACTGCTATTCCCCGGACCCCAGATCAAGGGATTTGCGGTAGTAGCATTGTAAACAGCCCCCGTTCCACCCAGGATGTTATTATTGATCAAGGTGGTGGGGCTGTAGATGCCGGAGGATGTATTATTAGGAATCATGATCTGAGTAGCGATATCCGGATTGTAGAAGATATTGTTGGTCAGGATATTGGTGCCCTGCACGGCGATCACAGAGCTGCCCCCACTATTGCCGGCAAAGGTGCAATTGGAGATGAAGAGCGTGTCATTCAGGGATCTGGCCATAGCCATGTGGTTCGCGGTGCCCTGGTAATTATCGTAAAAGGCTGAGTTCTTCATGTCTATGCGTAAGCGGGTACCATAGTTATCATATGGTGCGATTTGGAACATCGAGTTAAACCCAAACATATCAGAGCTGCTGCTGCGATTGTTGTGGACTTCCAAGCCATCGATGACGATATCGCATTCATCTCGAGCTGAAACAACAATCGAACGCAAAATGGGAGACAAACAGTTGGTAATCTCGACATTGGATAACCTCAATGATCCAGAACCACCTATGAGGTAACAAGTATAAGCACCATCGATTGAGGATATGTTGTTGAATACTACGTTACTAATATTGACATCACCAACAACATCAATTCCAATTAAGCCATTAGCTAATCGTAAATCCGCGATGTCTTTAATGAGGACGTCATCCAGGCTGTAATCACCTGAATGTGAAGTACTTATTCCAGTCCTGCCATTGATGATTGATAGCTTTCTGACATTCCAAGACTGGCTATATGCAGAAACCTTTATATTCGAAAACAAACCATCCGCATCCAGGATGGTTCCTTCTCTTGACTCACCTTCCAAGCTGGTATAGCTCTTGATGGGAATGGGAAAAAGCTGTCCATTCAGGGAGTGAGAATAGTGTCCATCAGCCACATGTATGGTCTTGGGGTCATCCGGATCTGAGGCGATGCGATACATGGCCATAAAGATGCTTTGCATAGGCTCTGCGGGGTTCAAGCCACTATTGGTATCATCGCCCCAGGGTGCAACATAGAGATCGTGATTTACCTCTTCGTGAACAGTATGCAGGATATCGAAGGTATAGGGGTTGCTAATGTTGGGATTGCTGGGAACAGCGGTAGCATAAAAGTTCCAGGGATTGGCCACAGTAAAGGTATCCACCACCACATGCACTGAGTTTACATTATAAAAGTAAAGATCACTGCCGAAGGCGGCATAATTGCTGAAAATGCTACTGCGATTCACGGGGTCGAAGGTAATACTGAACGGCGAGGCAAGAGAACCTTCATACTGCATACCTCCGCCTACAGATGCCCGATTATCGTGGATTGAAACTCCACTAAGAATAAGATGGCAAACCCCCACCCCAGAATCCCCCCTCCATTGGTGGCTCGATTGCCTGTAATCTCACAGTTCACAATAGATGCTGATCTTGCACCACTCATGTGACTAACAATGATTCCACCGCCTACGGTCATATCGTATGCTTCATTGTAAGCACCGCTTCCGTTTGTTATTGTAAAACCTTGGATACGGATGCTTGTTTCGCCGCTGGTGGTGCGTACTACAGGTCCGTTCTGATTGCCATCAATGATGGTAGAATACACATAATCCCGATTTCCGGTGAGCAGTTCCAGGCTGGCCAGGGTGATGTTCTTGCCATTGAACTTCACATTCTCAAAATACCGTCCTGGATAGACCAATACCGTGTCGCCATGCGCAGAGGCATCAATGGCTTCCTGGATCACTGTAAAGTCCTGCGAGCCATCCAAAGCCACACTCAGAATGTTAGCATGAGTGGAAAAAATCAGGATCAGCAGCAGAAACAACAGGATGATCATCTTCATCCAGAACTTGGTGTTTTACATGAAAAGCCCCATAGGATTCGACACGTCTCGTGTCGAGCGAGGCCGCAGGCCGAGAAAAGTAAGCAGCTACGCTGCTTCTGCAGACGAGACGTCTGCAATCCTATCCCCCCCCGGCTTTCATAGTCGGTGGCCGAAAAGCTGGCTTCCAGTTAAGTTCAAAG
>JAJOKA010000009.1 GCA_021206555.1 Candidatus Cloacimonadota bacterium
GCTCTGGACGATGCACTATGTGATGTCCATCGTGATTGCCTGGTTTGCCATGCTTGCTTCCATCACCATCAACGACAATATGCTGAATCAGGATTATCATAAAAAGTGCGAGATCATGCACCATTCACAGCCGGTGAGTTTGCTGAAGATGCTGGGCGCAAAGCTGACCTTATCCGTTCCCATCATGCTGCTGCAATACTTGCTGTTGGCAGTGCTAAGCTCCCTGATCGTCTCTGCTGTCTTTGGCTTTTTGGGCTTCAATAGCTGGATACTGGGCTTGCAAGCTGTGTTCAGTCCCTTAATATTGGTAACGATCTCGATGATTGCGGCCACCTCACTATTCTGGCTCTTCTCCTGCATCTTTCGTAAACAAGCGGTGATGAAGGTTTGGCTGACTCTGGTGGTAAATCGATCTCTTTAAGATTGATGCTTTTCCCCGCATTTGGGGAGACAGCTGATCCTGAGCCCACTCAGCTACTATTTCCGGATCATCACGCTACCATTATCGGTAATCAAAGTCAGTTCCAGCGACTTCAATTTTGCTTGGGACGGTATCAGCACCATGCCAAATCTGATCAGTCTCGGAGTAAGCTTACTGATGTTTGTAGCAGGATACTTTATCTTCAAACAGCGTGAATTGAGCTAAGTCTCATTTATGGCAGGCGAGATGGTGGCAACGCTGTCTCGCCGCTCTTTTTGACCGGGTAAACAAGTCTCAACAGATAGTCTCAACAGATAGTACATGCAGCCCCGTGACCGATCTATCTGTACTCGTAGATGATCCAGCCTTCACGCCCCATCGCGACATAGATAAAGTCGTTTTCCAAAGCCACATCGAAGGCGGCAAAGGGAGGATAGAAGGTATTGATTTCCTGTAGGCGGTTTGCCACCGAGATGTCAAAGATCTTGATCCCGCCCTGGCCTAAGGCCAAAAACAGACGCTGATCCTTGATGGCCATGCCTTGCACATCATTGGCCAGGCGAACCTGCGCCACCAAAGTGGGGCTATTCACATCCCGCACCGAAATCACCTGCAATTCCTTGCCGGCTGCCACAAAGAGATACTCCCGGTCTTTTACCAAGCGGGTGGCATTGGCAATCTGGTAATTCGTAGCAATGCTGATGGGAAAGTTCTGTTGTGATACATCCACAGTAACCACGCCAAAGTCATTCAAAGCATAGATATAGGGGTACTGAGCGATAAAATCCCGTATGCCCCATTTCTCAGCGAAACTGGCAATAAGATCGCTTGATCCACCCCTTCCCACATCAATGATATCGATGCCCCGATAGCGATCTGCCACATAGAGCGTGGAGCCTTCGCGGGTCATCTTGTCTCCGATCACGGTATTGGTAAAAAACATCTTGCCATAGAGGCTCAGAGAATCGATCGCGGTGATCATATTGGTGGGTTCGTGGCTGGAGATATAGAGGTAGTTTCCACCCTGCATATTCACATCTTCGATGGGATGCAAGGACGAGAATGAGGCCTCCAGGCGCGGTTGCCAGGCATTGAAAGTGCTGTAGATCCACATCTGATACTGATTGCGCACCAAAACGTTGCCGGCATCCACGGCAATTGTGTAAGCCTGGCTATTCTTTACCTGAGCAAGCGGGAACACGAAGCGATTGTCCACCGCTATCGCATGCCCCCAGCACGCTCAGCAGTAGTATCACGAGCAGTGTCTTTTTCACATGGGCCTCCCTGCCGGGATTACCGGCGTTCAAGCAATTGGGTCACTATCTGGGAAGAAGTGATGCCTTCGGCTTCTGCCGCAAATGACACTAATATGCGGTGCCTGAGCACGATGTGTGCCACCTGACGAACGTCTTCTTCCGCCGGAGAAAGCCTTCCATCCATGGCCGCCACGGCTTTGGCACCCATAATCAGGTACTGCGAAGCCCGTGGTCCGGCACCCCAGCTAACCCATTTCTTGATCTCTGCATCAGCATCTTCGGTATTGGGACGGCTGCGCCGCACCAGTTCCACAGCGTATTTGAGCACATGATCACTCACCGGCAAACTGCGAATGGCAGCCTGCAAGGCCACGATCTGCTCCGCGCTGAGCTGAGGCTTGATCTCAGGAACATCCAGTCCGGTAGTGCTTTGCACGATCTTCAGCTCTTCATCATAGCTGGGATAACCGATTGTGATGTAAAACATAAAGCGATCCAGTTGCGCTTCCGGCAAGGGATAGGTTCCTTCCTGTTCGATCGGTTTTGGGTAGCCATCACCAGGAAAGGTTTTTCCAGCTTCCATGTCTTATTACCGCTGGTGATGGTATTTTCCTGCATGGCTTGTAACAAAGCGGATTGGGTTTTGGGGGGTGTGCGGTTAATCTCGTCCGCGAGTATCATATTGGCAAAGACCGGCCCTTTTGAGGTATTCAAAGCCCTTCTCCCCCGTTTGTTGATTTGAAACAAGGATATCCGTGCCTGTGATATCAGAAGGCATCAGATCGGGGGTAAACTGGATGCGGCTGAAAGAAAGCGAGAGGGATTTTGCCAGACTGGAGATCATCAGAGTCTTAGCCAGTCCGGGCACGCCTTCGATCAAGACATGGCCATTGGCAAAGAGTGCGGTCAGCATTTGTTTGATGACAGTATCCTGCCCCACGATTACTTGTGCCATTTCCCGTTTCAGGTTCTGGCTCACTGTGTTCAGATTCCGGATCATATCAGGTAGATTTTGCATCTATTCTTTCTCCTTTGAAGATCATGCGTAGCACACCCGTGCCTGAAACTGCAAAGGCGATCGAGCCTAATGCCAGCATCAGGATTGCGGTTAGGATATGCGCGAAAGCCATGATTGCTGAAGCCTCAGACTTTGTCAATCCAAATCCGAGGCTGAAGATGATTATCATCATCCATTCATTGCTGCCCAGCTGTGCCGGGGGTTGCGGCAAGGCATAGCTCATGTTGATCAGAGTATAACCAAACAAGGCTAAAAGGAAGGGGAAGCTAACCCCGAAAGCGACAAAGAGCAGGTAGAAATACACACCGTCAAGTCCGATGCCAAACAGAGTTAAAAGCACTGCGGTGATGAGCTTTAGCGGGTGATGCTCAAAGAGATTCAAACCCTGCACGAAGACCAGCAGAAAGCCATTCACTTTGTCTCTGACCTTAGATGGCAACCAGGCAAAAAGACCTGCAGGATGCTCACCGTGCGCTCTTTTTGAAAAGCAGCCAGCACTATGAGCCCGATTGAGACCACAAATACCAGAGCCAAGAGCCCCAAAAGTACGATCAGAGGCCACGTCATCCGAATAGCCAGGAATGGAATCAGAATCAGCACGGCCAGAATCGCGATCGTATCAAAGGTCTTGTCAATAAACACCGAAGGCAGTGTGTGCGCGATAGGCTGTCCATGATTGTGTTTGACAAACCATGATTTTACCAGTTCTCCGGCTCGGATGGGAATCATATAATTGAGCAGATTACCGGCCATGGCATACATCCAGGTTCTCCAATAGGGGATCTTAACATTATGCGATAATAGTAAGTTCCACCGCATTGAACGCACAAAATATGCGCTGAGATAGATCAAGGATGCCAGGGCTACAAATCTCGGATTCACCCGACTGAAGTACGCTTGCAGTTCATGGATGGGGATATGAGCCTGCCAGAGATAGATCAAGATGATGCCGACCAGGGCTCCCAAAGTGAGGACGATTACGTTGCGCTTATTCACTGAACAAAGAGGTAATACATGTGATGCGCCCAATAGCGCTTAAAAACAGCGCGGAGCAAGCTTTTCGAAGGGATAGAGCTTCAGCATCCGCTGCGCGAAATCCGGATCTTCGCCTTTGTAATAGGGCATTATCGAGAGAGCGTCTTCAGGCTTGAGTTCGGGGTTTGGTCTTTTTGAGAACTACCCTGGCCAATGAGCCCGCGGGCAAAAATCTTCTTTAGTCATGCCGATATCCGGCCAGGGAGGACAATCGATATAGTCCGATTCCAAGAGCTGCCTGCCCTGACGCCGCATCAAATGGATGATGCTGGGAGGATCGATATAGGAAGGAGTCAATTGAGGATATTGCTCTGCGCTATAACCCTTTAGCTGACCCTTGAAGCCGATGCCGTCTTGATTGGGGACACAGATCAGGATCGCTCCATCGGTCACCCGGCAAAGCTCGGAGATGTAAAGACTCAGGTCTTTCACAAACCAGATTGCTGAAAAGTTGAAGGCGAAATCGAAGTTGCCGTCAGGGTAATCCAGCTGTGTAAAGTCTGGATTTAGTCTGCTGCAAAGCGGTAAATCCAGCTCTTGCCAGGTTTCCCGGATCAGCTCTAAACGCTCTTCATCGCTATCTTCCAGGGATACAGCACAGCCGGCTTGAGCCAATGCCACCAGATTGATCCCGCTGAGACCGGTGAAGCCAAAAGCTGGAGTTTCCAAGGCTTTACTGAATCCATAACGCTCGTGGAGCCGCATCAGCAAGAGGTTCAATACGATGCGTTCGTAGGATGAGCCCAGCCCTTCATGCGCCACAGGATAGTAGTTTTGCCAATTACTTATGATAGGAATTGCCACTATTTGTCCTTATAATAATCGATCACGTTTTTGGATGCCGGGAATGGTGAAATGCGGAGCAATCCCTTCATCCTGCATCAAAGCATAGTACTTCTGAACATCGTAAAACCAGCTCTTGGAGATCAGCTCAAAGCGACTGATAAAGAGCTCATTGCGGGCTAAGCGAGATAAGTGTTCACCCAGGCTGTAAAACCTGCGATCAAAAACTGAGCCATGCAGGATAATTCTTGTTGTGTAGCTGGCGTGAGATAAAATCCACCAACGCGCTCAGTTGCACCGGCTCGCGGTCGGCCACATTGATGCACAATCCTGCAGGAAAGTCATGCCCCAGAGCCCAGGCAAAGGCTTCCGCCAGAGCGTCGATATGACAGAGATGAATCCATATCCGCTTTTTGATCAGCGGGAAACGGTAGCCATCGACCATCTTCACCAATTGATAGGGAAAGCCAAAATCTCCTTTGCCATAGGTGATACTGGGACGGATGATCATAGCTTTGAGGCCGTGCAACTCTGCCTTACCGATGATCTTTTCGCATTCTATCTTGGTATAATGGTAATAGTTATCCGGGTTCTTGGGTGTTTGGGCGTTTGCCGGAAGTTCTCCGGGGATAGCGCCATAGACACCCACTGAGCTACAAAAGATTAGCCGTGCTTCGTGCTTCAAGCAGTAGTCTACAAACTGCTCGGTGCTGGCCACATTACTGCGATAATACTCTTCTCGGCTGGCCTTGCGTCCACCTCGTAGCGCTCCGATGTGCATGATCACATCAAAATCGTGCTCCATCAGAAAAGCCTTCAATGCCACGGTGTCACTGAGACTGCAGCACTCAAGGGCACTGAGGCTAC
>JAJOKA010000092.1 GCA_021206555.1 Candidatus Cloacimonadota bacterium
CGCCCTGATGGGGTAAGGCCGGATTCGACAAAGAACGGGCTGAGATCGAGGAGTATAAGGAGCTATAAAGCCCCATGGGAAAGATGCCATGAAAAGCCGACTGTGGCTGTTGCTGCTCCTGACTATTGTCCTGCTATGGGCCAGTCCGGCTCAAGAGCTGATGGATAAACTGCAAAAGGCACCTGGAGCAGAGCAGCAAACAGCGCTCTTCCGGCAATATCTACCCCAAGTCAGAGCCCTGGAAGATCATCGTAAGCTCCAGGCTCTATGGGCACGCAGCGATAAGCAGGCCATGCAGGAATACTATGACGAGATAGCCGGGAAGCATCCCCAAAATCCAGACTATCAGTACCTTCGCTTGCGTTATCTGGAATCGGCAGAGCAGATCAGTGGAGCGAGGCAATTGATCGTAAACCATCCTGAATTCTATTGGGGATACCGCCTCTTGGCCATCTGCCTTAGTGAAGAAGCCCTGGCTTCGCAACCATTTAATCAGGCTTCACGATCTATTTGGAGCGATATCCGCCTCTTGCAGGATGGCTATCCCGCCATCCCGAGGATGACGCTTTGGCCATGGCTTTGTTTTTGTTACATTTTGAGAGCAATGACCTCGCTTTAGCCCGGGAAAGCTTGATGCAAGTGCATGACCCCCTGGCGCTTACGGCTAATTGGCAGAGCATCCAGTCCTTTACCCTTGCCACCAAGGACATTGAACTGTATTCGGTCAAACTACCGCATCTGATCAGCGTTTACATTGAGCAAGGCATCATCGCCAAAGAGGATAGCCTGGCTGTGTATAACGATCAATTGGGTAATTTCAGGGATCAGCTGAGCACGCAATCACAGGAGCAGAAATGACTCAGAGCTACGACAATTGCTTTGTATGCGGAGCCGCCAACCCCATCGGACTCAAACTGGTCTTCCGCTATGACGAGAGTGGGCATGCTCACAGTGAAGTGATATTGGCAGAACACTTTGAGGGCTATCCGCAGGTGATTCATGGCGGCATCCTCTCCACGCTGTTGGATGAAGTGATGGCCAAAGCGGTGATCCACAGCGGCAAGATCGCCTTCACTGCCAAACTGCAAGTGAGCTATCGCAGACCGGTGAAGCCCGATGTCAAACTGCGCCTGGAAGGCTGGATTACAGAAGCTAAAAGCCGCACCATCAAAACCGCAGCTCGCGTCTATGACTCCGAAGGCAGCTTTGCTGAAGCGGAAGCGGTCTTCATCGTGGCTAAATCATGAAGCTCTTCTTGCGCAATTATTTCAGTCCCGCCGAACAGAAAATTCTGCTCTTTCTGGCTTTTTTCCTGCTCTTGGGTTCGGTGCTCAAGCTGGCCGGATATGAACCAGCAAACACAAATGACGCCATGTCAGACAGCCTCAAAGTGGCTCTGGCAGAGGACGCCCAGCTCAAGATCGATATCCGCACAGCCGGTGAGCGGGAACTGATGGCGTTATCCGGAATTGGTGAAAAGCGCGCCCGGGATATTATCGCTTTCAGAGAGGCTCAACCCTTTATCAATGTCAAAGATCTGCTATCAGTGCCCGGCATCGGCCCCAAAACCTACGCTAAGATATTCCCCAATCTCGTGGTCTTTGGCGATACCCTGATCGTGCAGAGCGCGCAATCTCAAGGGCAAACAGCAAGCTCACAAAGCGAGGCAAAGGTAAATATCAACACGGCGGGAATCGAGGAACTGAGCACTCTCAGCGGGATCGGCAGCGTGAAAGCTCAGGCCATCATCGACTATAGAACAGAGCATGGCCCCTTCACCACAGCTGAGGATATCACAAAGGTGAAGGGCATCGGGAAGATCACCCTCCAGAAAAACCTGCATCGGATCAGTTTATAGCATACCAAAGCTACGAAAAAAGGGTACGTAGTGCTTGGTGCTTAGTGCTTAGTGCTTAGTGCTTAGTGCTTAGTGCTTAGTGCTTAGTGTTCTATAAACAAAGAGTCAATGAGGAAAGAGGTCACAAAGAGTTAAATAATTGAGAATTGAGAATTGAGAATTGAGAATTGAGAATTGAGAATTGAGAATTGAGAATTGATAATTGAGAATTAAGCTGCGCTAGACCGACACTTGAGAGCTCAAGCAATCACGTAGATCATGGGGATCATGGGGATCAGAGTTCCATCAAAAATCCGCGTTGATCAGCGCTTTTATCCCCGCAAATCTGCGGGAAACACAAAGCAATCCCAAACTCCATTAACCTACAACACCGCTGCTGGAAGTCGAAAGCGCTCGTAATCATCGTCTCCGATTCAGGATTTGGGGATGGGCGGACTTGGCTTGGCTTCTGGTGGTTGGGATAGCGCTTACGACTCCCAGGGAGGCAAATCTGCGTTGATCAGCGCTTTTATCCCCGCAAATCTGCGGGAAACAACAAGCATTCCCAAACTCCACAACTGCCGACACCTGAAAACTCCTCCTGCCCTCAGCTCTGTTTCAGCCCTGCTTTACCTCATATTGCCCCCTTGTTATGGGGAGATTATGAGGTAAACGAAGGGTAAATCAGGGGTGAGCACAGGGGGAGAGATCGAGCTTCAGGGGATCGACATGAGCTCAAGAGTCATTGTTGATAAGCCCATATCTCCGGGATTTGACTTTTTGCTTACAAGGCCGAGATCATGATCTTACGCACGCGCTTGGTGATGACTACCAGGAACAGGGTGAAGCCGATCATCAGAGTGGAAAGGGAATTGATGGTGGTGATGGTGCCACGGCGGATGGTGCCTTCCACATAGATGGGCAGGGTGTCAAAGCCGCGTCCGGAGGTGAAGAAGGTGATGATGAAATCATCGATGGATAAGGTGAAGGCCAATAGCGCGGCAGCGATTATCCCCGGCATCATCAGGGGAAACTTGATCTTCCAGAAGATGTAGGATGGCTTTGCGCCCAGATCCTGCGCGGCTTCCACCAGGGAGTAATCGAAGCCTTCGAGGCGGGATTGGATCACGATCACGGTATAGGATATGCAGAAAGTGACGTGGGCGATCAGGACGGTGACCATGCCGGTGGATACTTTGGTAAGTTGAGAGCAACGCAAGAGAAACACCCATCAGGATGTCCGGGATCACCAGCGGGACGTAGATCAGGCCTTGCATGGCCTTGCGTCCGCTGAACTTCTTATTCTCCAGTCCCAAAGCGGTGAGGATGCCCAAAGTCGTGGATATCAGGGTGGATAACCCCGCGATCAGCATGGTGTTAAAAAAAGCCTCTTTAATCGCAGGAGTTTGGAAAATCAGGGGATAGTATTTGAAAGTGAAGCCACGCCAGCCGGTGATAATCTTGGCATCATTGAAGCTGAAGATGATCAGGATCAAGATCGGGATATAGAGGAAGACCATCACCAGGCTGAACACAGTGAGATTCATACCTTTGAAGAAGCGTCCGAGCCTGTTCATAGTTGCCACTTCCTGCGGCGTTGCCGTTTGAATAAGTAAAACATGATCAGCAGCATGATGGCCACCAGCAGTAGCAGGATGAGGGATAAGGCTGATGCCATAGGCCAGTTGCGGGGGATGTTTTTGATCTTGTAAGTGATCACCTGCCCGATGTATAGCGAGCGTTGATTGCCCACCAATTGCGGGATCAGATAAGCGCCCAAAGCGGGAATGAAGACTAATAGCGTGCCGGCAAAGATGCCTTCCACCGCCAGGGGCAGAGTGATGCGGAAAAAGGCTTTGACCTCGTTTGCGCCCAAGTCCATCGCGGCTTGCAGGAGAGTGAAATCCAGCTTTTCCAGGGTGCTGTATAGAGGCAAAATCATATAGGGCAGATACACATAGACCATGACCAGGATTACCGCGAGATCAGTGCGCATGATTTCCAATGGCGACGATATCAAGCCCATGCGCATCAGGGTGTCATTCAGCACGCCATTGTAGGCCAAAAAAGATGCGCCAGCTGAAGATGCGGATGATGAGATTGGTCCAAAAGGGGATGATGATGAAGATGAGCAAGGTGTTGCGCAGCTTTTCACCGGCCCGGGCAATGAAATAGGCAACCGGGAAGCCCAGCAGAATACATAAGAGCGTGGTATAAAAGGCCAGCCTGAAAGAAAGCAAAAAGGAGCGCAAATACTCCCCGCTGAAGATCTGGCGGTAGGCATCCAGCGAGACCTCAAACTTCACATCGTAGATATCCGGGGAGAGGAAACTGTAGATCACCACGATGAAATAGGGAATCAGGAAAAAGGCCGTGAGCCAGATCATCGTGGGCAGGCTCAGTAGCCAGCTGCTGAGATTGCGTCTGCGCTCCAATCTATGCTGCTGTGGGGATTGCCTCAAGCTTTACCCCGCTTTACGTAGCGCTGCATAGCGGGCCTGCTGCCATCCCCGCTTTCCTCGCCATAGAGGTCATCAGAGGGGATTTCCTCGATCAGCCAGCTATCGGTATCATGCCAGAAGAGCCAGACCGATTCTTCCCAGTCCAGGGCCTTATCGTCAAAGTAAACCCGTTTGTGCTGAGAGAATACCCGGAACTTGAGCTTGCCTACGCGCACGATGTATTGAGTGTGCGTGCCCAGATAAAGGATGTCTTCGATCACGCCTTTGAGCATATTGATGTCGTCCGCAGCGCGCGGTTTGCTGCGTGAGATGGCGATCTTCTCCGGTCTCAAAGACAGGGTGATTTGCGACCGGAGCGGGAGCGATGTGGAAGCTGGAATCGATCTCAAAGCATTTACCGGTGCCATCAGGACAACAGAGCTCGATATAATCCTCATGCACGGCGGTAACTTCTCCGGTCACCAAATTGGTTTCTCCGATGAAGTAAGCACTGAAGATGCTGGCCGGACGCTCGTAGATATCATCCGGAGGGCCGCTTTGCACGATTTCGCCATGATTCATCACGGCCATGGAATCCGAGATACTCATGGCTTCGCTTTGATCATGAGTCACATAGATGAAGGTGATGCCCACAGCATCGTGGATGTTCATCAGTTCGATCAGCATGTGTTGACGCAGCTTAAGATCAAGCGCGGCAAGGGGTTCGTCCAAGAGCAGGACGCGAGGTTTATTGATCAGAGCGCGGGCGATGGCGATGCGTTGTTTCTGGCCTCCGGAGATCTGATCCGGATATTTCAGAGCTTGGTCTTCCATCTTCACAAGGGTAAGCATTTCTCGCACCCGTTCGCGGATCTCGCCTTGGGGACGTTTCTTGATGCGCAGGCCAAAGGCCACGTTATCAAATAAGGTCATGTGCGGGAAAAGCGAGTAATTCTGGAAGATGGTGTTTACTTCGCGTTTATAGGGCGGGAGCTCCGTGATCTCGGTATTGCCCAGATAGATGTTTCCCTCGCTGGGAATCTCAAAACCGGCGATCATGCGCAG
>JAJOKA010000001.1 GCA_021206555.1 Candidatus Cloacimonadota bacterium
ATCTCAGCATCTGATGCAAGATGAAGTATTGGAAGCCGGGAGCGGTTTCGCCTGCTCAGTAAGTATTCTGTGGATTGGCTGCTGCTTTTAGGAAAAGACCTTCGTGTGCTGTTCTCCAGCTCTGCCATTAAGAACATCCTGGGCATAGAAGCGGAAGAAGTAATATCTTCAAGGACCCTAAGATTTATCCACGTTGAGGATCAGCCCAAATTGCAGAGTTTTCTTCAAATTGTGCTCAAAGAACCTCACAGCAGACATACCATTGAATTGCGCTTACTTGATTCCGAATCTCGCCTGCACTGGGTGGAAGCAATTGCCACTAACCTGATGGATGTCCCTCATTTAGAAGCCATTCTATTGAACATCCGTGAAACCACAGCGCAAAAAAAAGCTATCCAGGCAGCAAATGCCAGTGAGGAACAGCTAAGGCTCATTGCTAAAAACGTAAGTGACATCATCTTTATTACGGATAAAAACCTCAATACTACCTATGTGAGCCCATCTGTTTTTAACGTTCTGGGAGAAACAGTAGAGGAACACCTGGCTCGCTCCATGGGAGAGAAACACCCGCCTCATGCCCTTCTTCAATGGAGCAAATGCTAAGGAAGAACTTGGACTCAACCAAAGCCCGAACGCTAACCCAAAGCGCAGCAGAGTTATCGATACTGAGTATATCAAAACCGATGGCAGCGTGATTGACATCTCCATGCATATGTCATTTATCTGGGGGCCGGAGGGTGAGTATCAAGGACTTCTGGGAGTAACCAGAGATGTCAGCGAAGAGCGCCGAATAGAGCGAGAGCTGAAGGAAAGTAATTCCTATATCAGGTCACTGCTTGCCGCTATTCCTGATTTGATGTTCATCCTGGATAAGGATGGGGTGGTATTGGATCTTAAAGCCGGAACTGACAGGAATTTGCTTGTTCCCAGGGAGCACGGCATCGGCAGAGCCCTCAATGAGATTCTTCCCCATGAGATTTCCGATCAAACCCTTGTAGCCATATCAGAGATCCTGGCCGGGAGGGATGTGGACAATATCCACTATCAATTAACCATCGAGAATGAACGACACGATTTCGAAGCAAGGCTAAGCTCCTACGAAGGCAACAAAGTGATCGTCATGGTGCGCGATATCAGTAAAGAGCAGCGAGCAATATCTGCATTGGAATCTCAAAGCCGCTTCCAAGCCATACTGGCGGATATATCCACGGATTTCCTCAAATCAAAACTGGACAACCTCTCCGGTCTCATTGATCAGGGCCTGCAGAAAGTGGGAGAACATTTCCAAGTGCACCGGGCATACCTTTTTCGCTATTCGGAAGATATGCAGGAGCTGATACCTTTAGCAATGAATGGTGCGCTGAAGGCACAGAGCCACTGAGCCAAAGAGCATCTCGATTCTCGACTGCAAAGATACCATGGTGGAACGATAAGATACTAAAGGGCGAAAGCATCATTGCTTCCGATCTTGAGCGCGTCCCCTCCGAGGCCGAGGCAGACTTCAATATCCTCAGAAGCCAAAACATCCAGTCATTCCTCTGTGTGCCTCTGGCGACAGGTGATAAGGTGCTGGGATATTTGGGTTTTGACAGCGTGGGCATCAAACGCAGCTACCCGGAAGCCATGGTCAGCAACCTCAAAGTCATCGCGAATGTCCTGGCCGACGTGATCCACAAGCAACAGATAGAAGAAGCCATCCGGCACCTAAGTGATCTGCAGGATCTTTTGAGCAAAATGGCTACGCACTATATCAGTATGCCCACCCATAAGCTGGAAGAATCGATCGATTCGTCCCTGGCAGACATGGGTAGATTTACTAAAGCAGACAGGGTTTACATTTTTGAATATGATCATGATAACAAGATAAGCATCAACACACATGAGTGGAACGCAGAAGGGATCTCACCGCAAATCGAGAACCTGCAAGCAGTGCCCTGGGCAGATATGCAGCACTGGGTTGATCAACACTCAGATGGGCATTATGTCTATGTGGAAGACGTCAGCTTGCTGCCCAAAAGACAATTCCGTGCGCAGAATACTTGAGGCTCAGGATATCCGCAGCACCATTGCCATCCCCATGATCCAGGATGACAAGTGCTTAGGATTTGTGGGGTTTGATTCGGTATCCGATGTTCAACGCTTTAGCGAACGGGAAATCACGCTGTTGGAGCTGTATTCCAAGCTCCTGGTAAACGTGATCAGCAGGGTGGAACTGGAAAACAGCCTCCGGGTGGAAAAAGAGAAAGCTGAAGCCGCAAGCAAGGCTAAAAGCGAGTTTCTGGCCAATATGAGCCATGAGATTCGCACTCCTTTGAACGGAGTTATCGGTTTCACGGAGTTGCTGCTCAATTCCAAGCTCAATGACGTGCAACACAGCTACGCGCAAAACATTGTGAGCTCCAGCTACAATCTGATGGGGATCATCAACGACGTGCTGGATTTTTCCAAGATCGAAGCCGGTAAGCTCGAGCTGGAGTACATCCGGGCTGATATCATCGAACTGGTCGAGCATGCCGCTGATATCGTGAAGATCAAGACTGCTCAGAAGGGCGTGGAATTGCTGCTTGACATAGCTCCCACTGTGCCCCGTTTTGCCGTGATCGATCCGCTGCGTGTGAACCAGATATTGGTCAACTTACTCAGCAACGCTGCCAAGTTCACCGAAGTGGGAGAAGTTCACCTTAGTCTGACTTACAAAATGACCGATGGCGATCATGCGGACATCACCTTCACCGTTCGCGATACCGGGATCGGGATCAAAAGGCAGCAACGCAAGATGCTGTTCCGCTCTTTCTCGCAGTTGGATTCCTCCACGACCCGCAAGTATGGCGGCACCGGTTTGGGGCTCACCATCTCCAGTCATCTGGCCAGGATGATGAATAGCCATATTGAGCTTCAATCCGAAGAGGGTCAGGGATCCACCTTCAGCTTTACCATCAATGCCAGAGTGGAGCGAGGAGAAAAGGACGCCTCAGGCGAACTGAGCGGGATCAAACGCGCCCTGGTGATCGACGACAATCAGAACAATCTCACCATCATGCAGCACACCCTGGAGCATTGGGGGATCAGCCTGAGCTCTGCAACAATGGGTTGAACGCCCTAAAGCTGATGAAAGAAGCCGAGCCTTTCGACGTTATCATAGTTGACTACAATATGCCATATCTCAACGGGGTGAACACGATCAAAATGATCCAATCCCAATTGCCGATCGAGAAGTCAAAACGCCCGATTATCCTGATGCACAGTTCTGCCGAAGACGCGCAGATCATGACAGACTGTCTGGAACTGGACATCAACCACAGGTTGGTCAAACCGGTCAAACATAAACACCTTTGGGACACTCTGTTACGCATCAGCACAAATTCCGGCGAAGCCTCCCCAGCCCAAATCAAGGCTCACCCAAAGAGATTGAGACGCTTGATTTTGCCGGTGATATCAGGATCCTGATTGCCGAGGATAACCTGCTCAACCTCACTCTGTTAAAAGAGATGATCGGCAAGCAAATTCCAAGTGCCAAGATCACGCAAGCCACTGACGGCATTCAGGCTATCAAAGCCATCCAAGAGTATGATCCGCACATTGTCTTAATGGATGTGCAAATGCCGAATATGGATGGCATCAGTGCCACCAGGGAGATTCGCAAGACCTCCCAAGTACCGATCATTGCCGTCACAGCCGGAGCACTCAAAGAAGAACGGGATAAGTGCCTTGCTATCGGCATGAATGCCTTCCTAACCAAACCGGTATTGGCCACAGAACTCAGAGAAGCCCTACAAGAACTTCTGGGGGATATTCAGAGTGCTCGGCAAAGCAACAAGTAGCTAAGGATATGAACATGAACCACTTCAATCACAAAGCTCTCATGGAAAACCTCTCACAGGACGAAGAGACTCTCTTCAGTTGTTGGACATCGTGCAAAATACAATACCGGGTAAGCTGAAGAATCTGGAGCAAGCAATCAATGAGGATGATAGCGCGGAAGTATTGGGCATCTTGCACTCCATTCGCGGATCTGCTCAAAACATGTATTTCGTGCTCTTAGGTGAGACCAGCGGAAAACTGGAGCGCAGCTATCGGGACATTAGCAAAGAGGACGCCCTGGCCTTGTATCAGGACATCATGCAAGAATGGCACATCGTGCTAGATCTGATCAAAGACTTCAAGCTCGATTAGCCAGCATATCGAAATCTGTATGCTAACATTCAATCTGCACAGCTTACTAATGATAGTGGCCTCAGTATTAGCCCTAACGCTGGGTCTGTATGCCTGGAGCAAAAGATACGTGGTGGGAGGCTTCCCCTTGTCTTTGCTGATGGCATCCGTAAGCTTGTGGTCGCTCTTATACGGGCTGGAACTGGCAAGTAAAAACCTGGAAACCATCAAGCTGTTAACCGCAGTATCATATCTGGGGATATCCGGTTTACCGGTCTTCTGGGTAGTCTTTGCCGCGCGCTACACGCATTTGGATAATTGGCTTAAACCGCTGACCAAACTCTTACTCTTTGCCATTCCGGCCATCACCATTCTGGCGATCAGCACCAATGATCTACATCTGCTCTTTTACCGTCATCGCGAACTGGTCACCATCAATTCCCATGTCTTTCAGAAGCTCAGCCCCGGCCCATTTTGGTGGTTGCATATTGCCTATTCTTATTTATTGGTCTTGACCGGTTTTTACCTTTTGCTCAAAATGTATTCCGGCTCGGATAAGGCCAAGCGAAAACATGTCTTGCTGCTCATCATCGGGGGAGCTCTTCCCTATTGCGTAAATATTGCCTATGTATTTGGCTTCAAGCCCTATGGCATTTTGGATATCACTCCCATCGCGTTTCTCTGGATGGGCATCATCCTCAGTATCAGTGTCTTTTCCTTGAAACTCTTTGACATTGCGCCATTTGCCATGGAAAGGCTATTCAGCAGCATGCCGGATGCCATCTTTGTGCTCAATCTGCAAGGGCAGATGATCAGCACCAATCCTGCCGCGCAGAGCTTGATGGACAAAATCGGCATCGATAGATTGCGAGCCACCAAGGATGCTGAAGATGTCCATCTGGATGATCGCGTTTATTACAGCACCAGAAATCAGATATTCACTCCCACTTTCAAGCAAATGGGTGAGCTTATCATACTGCGCGATATCAGCGCCAGAAAGCATGCTGAAAACGAACTGATCAAAGCCAATCGGGAGCTGAATGAAGCTATCGATCTGGCAAATTCCCTTGCCGCGGAAGCTGAAGACTGCCAAGGCCAACACTAGGGGCAATAGGC
>JAJOKA010000217.1 GCA_021206555.1 Candidatus Cloacimonadota bacterium
CTACATGATCCTTTGGAGTATTTAGGTTTTTTTAGCGATTAAGCATTTTGGCGAGGCTCAGCTTAATCGTCCATCCTTGATTCTCTTTTCCTCTTTAGCTCTGTGTTCAAATTTATTTCGTATCATCGGAAAGTGCCGCTATGTCCCGCCTCTGTTCTATCTCTAGCTCAGCCCATAATCACCTCGTTCTAAGAGGAGATCATGAGGTGATATCGAAGTAAGCATGGCCTGAATCATGGGGGGTGGGAATTGCGATTGACAAAATCCGCCCTATGCAGAGCATGGCCTGAACTGGGGTGAAGCCCCATCAAATAAAGAAAAGGAGCATGCGATGATCCGGGTGCAAGGTCTTATCAGTGCCTATGGCACGCAGGACATTCTGCGGGGTGTGGATATGGAGATTCCGGATCATGGCCTCAGCATCCTGGCCGGGCCCAACGGTGCCGGTAAATCCACTCTGCTCTATTCTCTGATGGGCTATCTCAAGCCACGCGCCGGCAGCATCCTGCTGTTTGGCAAGGACATCCGTAAATATAGCCGGCCGAACTGGCCAAAAATATCGCTTTTATCCCGCAGGAACTGCATAGTGAGTTTGACTATACCGTGATGGACACCGTGCTGATGGGGCGCTATCCCTATCTGGACATCCTGCAAACCTACAGCGAGGAAGACAAGGCGGCAGCCTCCAAGGCCTTGCGGCAGATGAATTTGCAAAGCCTGGAACAGCGCTATCTGAGTGAACTCAGTGGCGGAGAAAAGCAGCGGGTCTATCTGGCACGGGCCTTGGTGCAGGACACCAAATACATCTTTCTGGATGAGAGCCTTTCGCAGCTGGATATCAACTATCAACTGGAGATCATGCGTTTGCTCAAACGCGTTGCGCAAGAACAGGATAAAGCTATTCTTTTGATCTCGCACAATCTGAATCTGGCCGCGAATTATGCGGATCTGATGTTCTTTCTCAAGGATGGGAAGGTGCTGATCTCCGGCACGCCCAATCAAGTAATGCAAAGCGCGCATCTGGCCGATCTCTTTGGCATGCAACTGAGTGTGGCGCAAAACCCCCTTTCCGGTGTGAACAACATTATCTACCCATAAAAGACTATGAAATATGTACTCATCACAGCCCTGCTGATCATCATCCTCCTGGGGCTTTTCACCTGTCCTCAGCGTCAACCGCTTCAACCGCAAGAAGGCTATCAGGTTGTGCGCGTGGTGGATGGCGATACCTTTATCTGCAATGTTGCCGGCGAAGATTCCCGAGTACGTCTGATCGGGATTGATACTCCGGAATCCGTGCATCCGAACAAAGAAGTGGAGCATTTTGGTCTGGAAGCCAGCGATTTTCTGAAACAGTTGCTAAAAGGCCAAAGTGTGCTGCTGGATTATGATCAGGCCAATAGCGCGAGCAATCACAAGGATCGTTATGGCCGCATCCTGGCCTATGCCTATCGCGCTTCGGATTCACTATTTATCAATGCCGAGATCATCCGCCAGGGCTACGGCCATGCCTATACCCGCTATCCCTTCCGGCATCTGGAGGAGTTTCTGAAATATGAACGCGATGCCCGGATGCAAGGCGTCGGACTGTGGGCTGAGATGGAAGACACCCCTCCCACCGTGGCCGATTCTGTGATCGTTTACTTCAGTGGCAAGGGCAAAAAGTTCCATCGGGAAAACTGTCGCTATACCACAGACAAATCCATCCCCATCCCCCGCTCGGAGGCCATCAGTAAAGGCATGGAGCCGTGTAAGGTTTGCAAGCCCTGAGGCCGCGGGGCAAGAAAATACTGGACAGATTTGCGCGGCTACTCGTAGATACACTCAAGACCGTTTTAACTGATAAACAGGATTTGGATTCACTAAAAAAGTAACCGCAGGAGTTTAGATATGAAAAATACATGGTGTGTTCTGCTGATAATAGCATTTGTACTCATCAATGGCAAGCTCTTTGCCGATGCTCAAATCAATGAAACAGGCGAGAAACCTGCCTATGCAAGCAATCTCATCAAAATCAAGCTTAGCTCCGAAGCGCTCACGCGCAGCAATCTCCCTAGCGCGCTCTATGCCGAAGCAAAATCATTTGGCATCAACGAGCTGGATCAGTTGCTCAGCGTCCGGGGCGGAAGCTCAATCATCCGCGCCCATCGCAAAGTAAAGAACCAAGCTTGGGCAGACGCAACAGGATGGGACAATTGGTTCCTGATCCGCCTGGATGGACGCAGCAGCGTGGAAGAAGCACTTGCCGCTTTCAGTCAGAACCGCTATATCGAAGCTGCAATTCCGGAGTATATTGCTTATACCACGGCAGTTCCGAACGATACACATTATGCCGCTCAATGGGGACATAATAACACTGCTCAGCTACCCAGATATCAGAGCGGAAGCCACAGCGGGCCCGGAGTCGGCACTGTCGGTTTTGATTCCGATGCTCAATTAGCATGGGATCTGGCTCAGGGATACGGTGATCCCAATATCATCATCGCCATCATTGATAGTGGTGTGGATACAGCTCATGAGGACCTGCGTTTGATGGCAGGATATGACTATGGTGATAACGATAGCAATCCCATGGATGATGCCCCTGATGCCGGACATGGTACCAGTTGTGCCGGGATCGCGGCTGCCAAAGCCAATAATGGCATTGGCGTAGCGGGAATTGCCGGAGGCTGCACGGTGATGCCACTCAAAATTGCTGATAGTAGTGGATACATGTATTTTTCATATATTGACAACGCCATCACCCATGCGGCAGATAACGGTGCCCATATCATCAGTATGAGCTTGGGAGCAAGCGCGAATCCTGCTGATGCACCAGCAACCGAAGCTGCCTTGCTGTATGCCCGCAATAACGGCGTAACCAGCTTTGCTGCCACTGCCAATGGGAATACGGGAACGGTGGAGTATCCCGCAAACTCCCAATATGTGATCTCTGTAGGCGCAGCCAGCCCATCTGGAGAGCGTAAGAGCCCCACATCTTCCGATGGTGAAAACTGGTGGGGATCAAACTGGGGCGTGAATACCCAGGATGCCCGCAACTCTGTGGACATCATGGGGCCCACGATCCTGCCCACCACAGATATCACCGGAGCAGCAGGCTATGCTTCCGGCAATTACGACATGTATTTTAATGGCACATCCTGTGCCACTCCCTATGTAGCAGGGGTTGCCGCTCTGGTGCTTTCTGCGGATCCGACTCTCACACCAGCGCAACTGCGCGCAGTTCTCACTTCCACCGCTACTGATATGACCATCGATGGCGGTGTGGGCTGGGATATGTACACCGGATATGGCATGGTAAATGCCTATGCTGCGTTATCATCATTGGATCCAACGCAACCGAGCGTATCGATCACAGCTCCTGCGAATGGTAGTCTGCATGATCTGGGCTCCATCATCGAGGTCACTGCCAATGCCACTGACAGCGATGGAACCATTACATCGGTCGCTTTTTATCTGGATGATGTATTGCAATACACAGATTACAGCAGCCCCTATGCCTGGAGCTGGAATACATCTTCTTTATCCGGCGGAAGTTACACGATCAAAGCCCTTGCCACTGATAACGACCTCAATACAGCCCAGAATAGCATTACCGTAAACCTTTTGGCTCCTGCTGATGAAGGCTTTGAGACAGGCAGTTTTAGCGCCTATCCTTGGGTGAATAACAGCGCTGTAGCCTGGACAGTGCAAAGCACCGAGAAATATTCCGGAAGCTACGCGGCGAAGTCCGGAGCTATCAGCCACAACGGTATCACAAACCTTAGCCTGACTCAGCAGGTTTTGGAAGCCGGAAGCATCAGCTTCTTCTACAAAGTATCTTCGGAATCCGGATTTGATAAGCTCCTTTTCCTGATCGATGGAGTGGAGCAAAACAATTGGTCAGGAGAAATAGGTTGGACTTACGCCAGCTTCCCGGTTAGCGCCGGTACCCGTGCTTTCACCTGGCGCTATTCCAAGGATGTATCCGTTAGCAGTGGCAGCGACTGCGCCTGGATCGACCACATTATTTTGCCGCCGGTGCCTGTCTATTACGCTCCGGCATCAAACCTTAGCGGAACTCCTGCCGATGGCTCCATTACCTTGAACTGGACTTCCCCCGGTGGCAGCGTGCAGAGCTTTGATATCTATCGCAATGGCAGCTATCTTACAAATACTGCTAATAGCACATATCAAGATAACGCCGTTACCAATGGTGTAAGCTATTCCTATTATGTAGTAGCAAGATATGCCGGTGGTGAATCAGATCCCACCGAGACCATCGAAGTGACGGCAGGGCAGGTGTTGGAAGCGATCCTGGGAACCGGAACAAACGTTAGCGCAACAGACGCAGGCAGCCCTATCAATATATACTACAGATCTTTGCATGGACAGGCTGTTTATACTAAAGCCGAGCTCAATGCTGCCGGCATCTTTGGTCCGATTAACATCACTCAGCTGGGGTTTGATGTAGTTTCTGTGCCAATATATAACCTGCCCAGTTTCATTGTGCGCATGAAGCATACTACCGATGCTAATGTGGCAAACTGGCAGACGCTTACAAACATGCAGACTGTTTATGGTCCGGTTACCTACGCTCCGGCAACAGGCTGGGATATGCTGACCCTCAGCACTCCCTTCTTGTGGAATGGCGTGGACAACATCGTGGTGGATACTGCCTTTGATAGAGTTAGTGCTTGGAATTCATCAGGCACAGTGCGTTATAGCACCACTACCAGCGGTTACAGATTTGTCCGTTCTGACAACTCAGACCAAAGCAACGCTTTCACTGGTAGCGATATCTCCTCGAATCGCCCCAATATGAAGATGGTCTTCGCCCCTCTGGCAGAAGATCCCGAAATATCTGTCAGCTCCACCAGTCTGGATTTTGGCACCATCCGCATCTACGAAACCGGTACCCAAAACTTCAGCATTAGCAATAGCGGTGGTGGCACTCTGGAAGGCTCGATCACCACCAGTGGAGATTTCAGCGTTGCGGAAGCCGATGCCAGAGCAAGCTCGCGCTCTTTGAAACGAAGCAGTGCCAGGAATACGATTACTTATAGCCTTGATGAAGGCAGCAGCCAAAACTATACCGTTACTTTTGACCCGGCAAGCGCGGTGAAAGCACCGGAACCATCAGCATCAGCCACAATGCCGAGGGCGAAAGCAAGAGCATTGCGCTTTCCGGGACTGCCTACAACCCGGTTCCGGGCACTCCAAACCCCATTGATGG
>JAJOKA010000041.1 GCA_021206555.1 Candidatus Cloacimonadota bacterium
TCAGCTCGGAGTGAAAAGGGCCTAAAAGTGCGGATCAGAATGGGGATGCCATCCAGCAGCCGAAACTGCTTTTTGATGTCTCCGCCCAGGCGTAAGCCGGATCGGCCGCGGTTACGATTGCGGTACAAGGTTTTAGGATTTCCACGTGTAAAACACTCCTCTGGCCATGCGTTCGGCCTGAAGCTTTCCCTCATGAGCCAGTTCACGCAGGATCTTCATGATTTCATTGATATGGATGTTCAGCATTTCAGCCAGATCTTCAGCCGTGGATGGCCGCCTGGAAATGGTTGCCTGAATAAAGCTTACTACCTCCGCGTCAAGGCTATCCATCCCCCCCTGGTATTTGATCTTGGCGATGATCTCGATCGGAGTGCTCAGCGCTATCGCCATGAAGTCTTTCACCTTCTTTAAGTCTCTGGCAGTGGCAGCTTCCACCCATTCTTCTGCCCCGGGCCTATCCAGGGAATTGAGCTGCACGATATCAGGTTTGATGCGCGCGATGGCTTCCCTCAGCGGGAGCAACTCTTCCTCCATGTCATTGATGCCGGGAATAATGAACACTTCCAGCCAGATCTGTCCCTGATAGCGCTCTCGCAATTTCACCAAACCGGAGATCAGATCCTCCACCTTCAGTCCGGCTTTGGGACGGTTGATCATCTCATACACCTTCTGCGTAGCCGCGTCCAGGGATGGCAGGATCAGATCACAGGGCAGGATCTCTGCCAATACAGCGTCATCATTGAGCAGCACGCCATTGGTGAGCAGAGCCAGTTTATATTCCGGATATTGCTCTTTGACATGCGTGATAATATCCTTGATGCTGCTATTGAGCGTGGGCTCACCGCTCCGGAAAAAGTGATATAATCCAGATGGGGACGCTCCCGCATGAAGCTATCCAGCTCATCCAGGATATCTTGAGTGGGAAAAAACTCCTCCCGTTTCGTCTGCAGATGGGTAGTACTTTGCACTTCGCAATACACGCAATTGAGCGGGCAATACTTATAAGGAACCAGATCGATCCCCAAAGACACACCCAATCTCCTGGATGTGACCGGGCCAAAGAGATGCTTATACTTCATGGCTTAGAATGTGGTGCCAAACTGCAGGTGAGGCTCCCAGCTGCGTTCTTCCACTCCGTAGGCATAGTCAAACCCGATCAATCCAAAGGGGCTGCGGATGCGGATTCCCGCTCCCACGCCTTTTTTAAGCTTGAGGAAGTTGAAGTCCCTGAGATGGTTGTAGCTATCTCCAGCATCAAAGAAGGCCAGGCCGATGATCTGATCTCCGGCGATGGGATAGCCGATCTCAGAAGAGAAGATGATAGCTCTGGTACCGCCGCCGGCAGGCCCGATCGAGCGATCCGGATAGCCCCGGATGCCGTCCGCGCCGGTTCCACCCAGATAGAACTTCTCATCCGGTGGAGCGTCATCAGAATCGCCATAGGGAGTGATGTAAGAAAAGCGCCATTTGCTGCGTAAGGTCAGCTTTTTCCAGGCTTCGCTGTACCAGTTTACCTGCGCGATCTGTTTAAAATAGTCAAAGTCTCCCATGAAGGGTCCACCTGCCAGCTCAGAAAAGAGCGTGATCTGCGAGCCCTTGGTGGGGAAAAAGATATTGTCACGAGTATCCCTGGATAGGGTGAAGTTTCCTGCCGAAGTATAGCGCCAACCCAATTGACTCAGCTCGATCAAGGTCGCGTTAGCCGTACTGTCCGCGTAGATGGCAGTCTCATTGGTGATGTCATACTTTTTGCTATAAAAGGAATAACCCACAGAGGCTCGAGTGCGATCCACCCAGGGGATAGGCTGACCCACGCGGACACTGGCACCACGAGTGTAAATCTCGTAGTAAAAGGAGCTCCAGCTCTTTTTGGTGTAGTAGAGATTGGTGCCCAGCAGCATGTCACTATCATAGAGATTGGGATTGGTAAAATTAAACTCAAAGTTCTGCGTGCTGCCCCCAAATTCCCAGGTGACACCACTGCTCCAGTTATTACCAAAGAGATTGTTTTGCGAGACCGAAAGCTGTCCCACAAACTTATCCACAGAGTTATAACTTATACCGCCATTGGCCACGCCGCTGGACTTGTCGACCACGTCGATGGAGAGATCGATGTCACCGTTATTGTTGATGCGCCGGTAATCCAGCTTGATATCCGGTTCAAAAAATCCAAGGTTATAGATATTCTGCTGACTGCGGATTACCTGGCTTTGCCGGTAATAATCTCCGGGAGCGATCTCGAGCTGACGCCGCAGGACTTTTTCCTTGCTACGACGGTTTCCGGTGATGTGAATCTGACGAATCTTAGCTCTGGTATTTTCATTGATCCGCAAGCTCACATTCAGCTGATCCCCGATTTTTTCAAAGTCACTCTTGATCTCAGTATAGATAAAGCCTTCATCAAAGTACAAAGCATAGACTTTTGGCCAATTGGCTGTCATACTTTTCCTGATCAAAGATGTCACCGCTCTCCATGGTGAAGGAATCCCTGATCGTTTCCAACTGAAAATGCTCATTACCGCTGATCTTGATCTCGCCAAAGTAATACTTGGTGCCTTCGGTAATGCGGATCACCAGTTCATAATGACGGTCGCTGAGCTGCTGCATCTCGTGCGGCCCGATCACCACATCGATGAATCCATTTTTCTTGTAGAAATTGGCCAAAGCCACCAGGTCTGCCTCAAACTTCTCTTCTTCAAAGCGTCCGCTACGCAGGAAACTGGCCGGCTTGGTCTTCATCCGGCGAATAAGCTGTTTGTCATCAAAGCTTTCATTGCCCAAAAAGGTGATCTGCTTGATGGCGATGCGCTTGCCTTCTTCCACGCGCAGGGTGATGGCCACCTTGTTATCCGGCTGAAACTGCTCCATGATCTCAATCGAAGCATTGCCAAAGCCCTTTGTCGCATATTCGGCCTTCAGCTTGCGCATCAGCTCATGCTTGCATTCCCGCTCCAGTAAGAACCGATCCTCAGCCCGCTAAGCTCTTACCACTTGCTCCTTTTCACCACCTTGAAGCCCTGGTAGGTCACCGAACTCACGGCGGGGTTTTCCACCACTTTCACGATCAGATTGATCCCCGTGCGATAGGGCTCGGATTCTATTCTGATATCAGAAAATACACCCATGCGATAGAGGTTCTTGATCGAACGCGCCACGCTTTCGGGATCTAAAGCATCGCCCACCCGCACACTCATCGCTGAGATCACGAGCTCCGGAGCAACATTTTGGGTTCCATCCACACGGATTTCATATATGGTCTCACCCGCTGCCCAAAGGCCACCGGCGAGCATAAGTAACACTATTATGAGCACTTTATGCTTGAAAAGCTTAAGCATATTTCCTCCACTTTTGCAGTAATCTACCATCTCTGTGAAATGGCCTTTTTCGTAAAGTCTTTTTTTTGGGGTGTCTCCCGTCGCTCCCGTTGTGGCGCTCTTCGTAGCCCATGTTCCTACTGGCGCTCACCGTTGCGCCCATTGGCATAGCATAGGCCGTACCGCGATCGCCTGTACCCCTACCACCTCGGAGTCGTAAGCGCTATCCCATTTATGTGAAGCCAAGCCGGCTTAGAATAGCTCCCAGTCCCATATCGGAGACGAGGTTGACTAGCGCTTACACCTTCCCCCTTGGACTTCTATCCGAAGGATTGGAGTTCAAGCAGCGGGATCGCCCTCCCCCTTGGACTTCTATCCGAAGGATTGGAGTTCAAGCAGCGAGAATGCTACAGTGGAAACGACATCCTGACTTTTAGATTGTGCCCACGGCCAAGTCCGGATCATCCAATAAATCTAATTCCACGGATAACCAATAGACACAGCTTCGCACCGTCGCTTATGCACAACACGCGACGAGTATCCCTATGTTCTCTTAACTGGACAATCACTGGACAAATCCGGATAAATCTTTTGGGAAGCAAAATTTCTTCAAACGCAAGTAAGCTGGAGTACAGAACTTTCTTGATACCTACCGATGTCCTACTTAGGTGGTTCTAATATGCTTACAGCATTTAGCATCAGTCGTTAAGCAGACTCATACTACCTGTAATGAGAGCAGATTTTTGCACCATCCAAACGCCCATGGGCTCAGAACCACAAGGACTGATGTACCGGCTCTCCTCCCTTTGGGGCTTCTGATATCGACTAATATCCCATGACTTCTGAGCTTACCAATCATCCTGACGGCACTGGCTTAGGGGATACTGGAATTATGGATAAAACTTAAGATCGTGAAGACTGCGGCGCACAGCTGCTGCTTCGTTTGCCGCAGTCTTCATTGCTGGCCGTCAATGGGCCATTGCTTGCAATATGCTTTACTATCAGCTGCCTATGCCCAGTATATCCTTGACCGCCTGATCTTGAGCACGAGCTTCTGTGAGTTCGGTTAACTTATCCTGTAGTATGTTTAATTTCTTTGGCGCTAGTTTATCCTCATAAGCATCCAGGATGCCCTGAATTATCTGCGTTTCAACCACTATGTCTATCATGTTGTGAGCTTGTGTAAGGTTTGTGTTCCATTCGTTTACATCCTTAGAATTGACAATTGAAGCAAGATATGGGTAGCCATAATCAACTAGCTCTTTGTAAGCCAATCCTATATCTCTAAGATCGCTAACTCTCAGAGGACTGGGTAGTTCATCATTGACATCGAGCTCAATCGAGTACATCATGCTGTAGCTTTTCAATTTCTGATTCCGGATTTTCTCGTAGTAAGATTTAAAGTATTCTGATATAGCAGCCTGCGTTGTCTTCTTGAAGGCATCCGAGGCTTCCGGAGCTCAAGGTCATACCTTTTTTTTCTGATAAGATAGATAACCGCACCAATTAGCAATGCCGCAAAAGCAAAACTATACTTATGACCATAGAATTGGTGTTACCGTCTCGTGTAGAGTGTTCCATGTTATACTCCTTGTAAATCTGAGAGCTTGCTTTTGATTTCTCGCTCAATAGCCTTTAACTCATCAATCTTCGTTATCAGTATCGTAGATTTGATCATTGAGCTCCATCATCGATTTCTCTTCGTTTAGCTGCATAGTTTCAACATCCTGCAAATTCCTTTTAATACCGTTAGAATACGCATCCACTCTATCAAAATATTCTTTCTTCATTTTATTAATATCCGTTTCAATACTAGCCGAAACTATTTTTCTTACTTCGGTGTACAGCCCCTCTAACTTGTCATCCACTCCCGCTTTCAGTTCGTTG
>JAJOKA010000175.1 GCA_021206555.1 Candidatus Cloacimonadota bacterium
CCAGACTGTCCGGCTTTCCGCATACGCCCCGCATGGTGCAACCCATGTTGCGGGAAGTTTCCTGGCATTGATAACAAAACATACTCATTTTGTACTCCTTTATCTGTGTTATGGTTTAGGCATTTTTGATCACGAGGATGCGCATGGCGCAGTCACCCTCGTTGGTTACTGCATGAGGAATATCTTTGGGACTGTCGATGATGGTGCCGGGGCAAAGCTCTGTTTCTCTTCACCAATCGTAAGAGTGACAGTGCCTTCCAGCACAAAGAATGCTACGTTAACAGGGGTTTTATGAGCTTTCAGATGCGCTCCGGGCTCAAACTCGATGTGGACAATTTCGCCTTCGGGTTGGCTATAGATCTTGGTGCCCACCATACCCATGGCATTAAGGACGGGGGTGATATCTGTGTAATATCTGCTTTCCATTGTGGTCTCCCTAATGATCTTGCCATCAACGCTGATGACGTTTACTTTTACGAAATGCATCTTGCCTGCGCGTTCAAGCGCCTTTTGCAGCAGGATTTCGGTTCCGCCACAGCAGGGCACTTCCATGCGCACGATAGTCACACTCTTGATCTCGTGCAGGATAAAGATCTGCGAAAGCTTGTCAATGTATCTTTCCAAATCCGGATCCAGCTTGGGGCAAAAGGTGATTACCACTTTACCTTTGAGGAATCTGCGATGAAAATCCCCAAAAGCATAAGGCACGCAATCTGCCGAAATCAAGAGATCGGCATTCTCAAAATACTCAGCAGCAGGATTTAGCAGAGTGAGTTGCACCGGCCACTGTCTCAGCTCTGAATGCAGCTCACCGCTCATCTCGTTTTGGGGCTTTCTCGGGCTCAATTCGCTTGGCATGAGTTCCACTGCAACCGCAGGCCATGGTCTCTTCACAGGTGAGAGCTTCGATGTCATACTCATTATCTTTGAGGATCTTCACTGCTTCGTTGTAAAAGCCCATCTCTCCGTGTGATTTCAGTGATGCAAGTGTGCTTTGATGGTGTTGTGCCCGGCCTTCATGATGTTTTCCATCACCAGGCTTCGCTATAAGGCTCCGCTTCACGCTCTTCCACCAGGATTGCGCCTTCGGGACAGTGCCCAGACAGGCTCCCAGCCCATCACAAAAGAGATCACTGATCAATCTGGCCTTGCCGTCGATCAATTGCAGAGCGCCTTCCGGACAGCCTGGAATGCAGGCTCCGCAGCCATTGCACTTGTCTTCGTCGATTTTGATGATCTGACGCTTCATTTCTCTACCTCTATTAGTCTTATTATTGTATCCGTAAGTTGCTCGCCTTCCTCTAGCAGGTCAAAACCGTGTTTTGTGAGATTCCACTGCGTTACCAGCAGCCGCATTGAGCCCACCACGATGCGAAAGATGTGCAGGGGGTTCAGATCCGCTTTGATCATGCCCTTTTGTTGCCCCTCCATAATGTAAGCCAGAACTTCGTCCCGATGGATATGCATGATCCCTTGCAGGTATTCCTCAAAACTGTGATCATGCTTGAAGAGCTCTTCGCTGAACATCACCATCGCCAGATCCGGCTCCTTGCTGAACATCTCATAGCGGTTCATCACGAATCTTCGGATACATGAGATAGGATCCAGCTTCTGAGCTTTGATCTCCTGAATCACTGCGCAGGAAAGATGCTCGAAGTAGCAGAGGATCATCTTGATCAGCTCTTTCTTGCTGTCAAAATGGCGATATAGAGAGGCATCAGTAACTCCCAGGCTGGCCGCCAGGTTTTTGGTGGTAAGCTTCTCATAACCTTGTCGGGCAATCACCTTGATCGCCGCATGCACGATTTCCATTTGTCTGTTTGTAATATCCATCACTCTTTTTCCTTTCTGCTGAGCGTTAGTAAGCACTCACTAACCAAACTAATCAGAGGCGCTTTTTTGGCAAGCACTTTTTTTGCAAAATCGCCTACTTTTTTCATAGCTATTTGCTAAGATGCTGTCCTTCTATTTTTAAGAGCGCATAAATTCTTTCCCTTCAGCACAGTTACTGACTTACTCGGCTCTGATCTACTTCCTCATTACCTTATGCTCCCCTCATATTATGAAGAGACTATGAGATAAGCAGGGAGTAAAGATGAGCTGAGCCATGGAGTACCAGGAAGGGAATAGGAGTATGCGCAATTCGCAATAATCCTGAAAATCAAGCCGGATGTCAAAAAAAATCTTTATCAACAAAGCGGGATGAAGACTTATCCACAGAGCTTTTACGGCAATCTGTGGATATTCATCAACACCAAGAAAGGCCATTTTGCGAATTTTCCTCTTGTCAAAAACCCCTTATGCCATATTTTGTACACAGTTTGAAGGCTCAGTATCCGGCTTTAGTGATATCAGATCATTTCAAGCATAATAAAGGAGAAATTGCGAAAACGCAATAATTGGAGATATGAAGAAGTACCGAAAGATCAGTAAGCTGATTGTCCAGATGGTTCTGATTGGCCTGACCATCGGCTCTGTGTATTACTTCATGGATCTGAGAACAGAGCTATTCCGAGACCCGCAGGGTGAACCAAGATTCAGTACGCACGAATCCGTGTTTACCACAGAACCATTGCGGGAAGCAGCCCCCAGAAGTCCTGATCCTAAATGGGGCGGCAAGGTAAGCGGGCAGCTGTTTTTGGGTTTTATTCCCGGTTATGTCCTGTTCATGGCAGTGCTTATCTTCTTCGTTTTAGCTCAGGCTTTCTGATAATGTACTTAACAACCATGAACTCTCAGCAACAGAGGCATTAACGCTATTGTAGAGATGCCTTGCAGACATTTTGCATGAGTTTGCGACAGGATGTCGTATCAACCGTCTTGCTTCAAGATGAAGCATCTACAATTTATGCGACAGGATGTCGCTTCTACAATCACATTCCCAGGATCAGTCCGATAAACTGCTCGTTATCCTTATTGGTGCCCAAACGCAAGCCCAGATTGATCTGTCCCATAAACATCAGGCTAAACTCTCCGATCAGCTCCAATCCAGCAGAGTATTGCAGGCTTTGATCCATATTTTCAGGATCCAGGGCTGCATCATAGAACAAACCCAGATTAATGTCTTCCAGATAGATCTGGGGGTTCCACATTCCGGAGCGCACCTTCATCAGCGGTGTGTACCAGGTATTGCGCAGAGTTAGGCCCTTCGAGCTCTTTAACTCGTCATCATAACCGCGTAAGGGGTAGAACACATCATCGGAGTCTGCATCAGGATCATAAGCCATGTTCAGTGTGCTATTTAGTTCGGAGTGTTTGCTGACTCTTTGCCTGAGGGCCAGCTGTCCATGCCAGCCCAGGCGATCACGGGATGAGGACAGAGTGTTCCCGTCTTCCCAATACAGGGTATTACGCAGTCCGGCCTGGCCACTAGGCCAGGCAAGGCTTTGCGTTACATAGGGATAGAGCATCCCGCGCTCAAAGCTGTCCCAGGTGATAGCGCCAAAACCGGCACTGACTGAGCTCAGGCCATAGTTTTGCCTTTGGAGTAAAGACACCATGTTATCCAGCTGGAAGGTGCCGTCGTCATCGGACGAGATATAAAGGTTTTGATTCACAGGGGCTAATATGGTGCTGGACAGCATGAAGCTGCCGATCACTTTTTTGCGGAAAGTATCGTAGATGCCTTGAATCTGATACTGGGGAAAGTCTCCCACCGCGTCATTGCCAACCAATACCGCACCGATGGCCAGAGAATCCTCGGTGCCATAGATTTGAGGGATGTGCAGAATGCGGGGATAAAGCAGATGCCCGATGTTGTTCGCGTATCCGCCATGACGGATTTCGTGCTGACCCAAAGCCAGGGTCTGACCCCGATATTCCTCTTTGGCAAAAGGCGGTTTTTCCGCAGTGGATCGGGGCATAGGAACAGCAGCTACACGGATTCTATCCCGATACAGATCCATGCCTGAGGCATTTAGGGAAAGGAAATAGAGGCTGCCATCAGGCGCCTGGACGGGAGTTTTGAGATAGTTTTCATAATTATACTTGCGGTGTTCCCTGCTCTTCGTGTGGTACTCCCAAGCCTGCATTTGGTTGTCGATAATGCTGTTGTAGAAGAGAACGCCATCCTTTGCCTGTAGCAAAGTTTGGGAGCCGGGGCTCTGGAGCACCTGGCTCAGCTTGCCATCTTTCAGGCTATAGATGGCCGAGTTTTTCCAATACTCCTTGGCATTTACGAATAGATCAACGCCGTCCATCACGATGTTGTGGATCAGGACATCGCCATCATAGAGAAGGGTTTGCGCGCTTGATCCAGGTGAAAAGCGATATAGCTTGCTGCCACGATATAGAGCTTTGTCTTCTGCAATCAGGATGTCACCATCAGAAAGCGGCAAAAAGGCGCGCACCTGTCCCTCGAAGAGCTTCCGGATTGAGTCCCCGTCTTTGAGCATGATCTGGGTGACAGAACCATAGGCATCGTTGTCCTTATTGGCAAAACCACGGCGATACTCGGTGCGGCTGTAATAGATCTTATCCTTCAGCACATGATAGGAAGCGGGAAACTCTGTGGCCTGACGCAACACTTCCACAGGCTGGGATGCTGAAGTCAGGTCCACCATCATCAGGCTGAGCTTGTAGAAACTGCGTCCGGGGCCGGTTTTATCGGCATAGCGACGGGTAAAATACAGTGCGCCATCGTAGTATTTAAGATCATCCTATCCCAGCCATCATGAGTAACGCGAGTGGCAGTCTGCGCTTTGGCTTGGGCTTTTTCGGAGGCTTGCCACTCTTGCCACAGAGTATCCAGAGAGCGTCCATAGGCATTGAAAAAGGCGGGGTCAAGAGCCAGCGATGGCATCAAACCATTCAGATAGGCAGTGAGGCGGGAAGAATTATCCTGATAAAGATAGGCAAAGCGTTCTTCGCCATAGGTTTTAGCCAGGTAGGAGTGAAAGCTGCCGCCAAAACACATAGTAGTGAGCCAGCGGAGTATCCTGAGAGTAATAGGCAGCCTTGGTGCGCGATGGCAAGCGATCCTCCGCAGCCAGAGCAGAGATGATCGATGAATAATAAGCGCTGTTCATCCTTCCCCGCGTAAGGCGATAGCTGGGATTCACCATACACGGTGATGCCTTCCGTCATCCACATCGGTTGATGCAATTGAGGGGTAGAGCAGATTGCCGAAAAGTACCGCCCGCACATTGGCAGGAATTCCCCCTTGTGGGTCTCTGCCAATTT
>JAJOKA010000159.1 GCA_021206555.1 Candidatus Cloacimonadota bacterium
TGTTCCAAGACCTGATCCAGCTTGGCCGTTTCGCTGTAAAGGGAATCTTTCACCACCACATGCAGCTTTTCGGCTTGCAAAAGCCTTTTGGCCTGCACCAGTCCCATGCCCACAACATCCGGAGTTTCTACCACTGAGGGACGCCCCAGGATCATGGGAAACAGAATCTGCGAAAAGAGGAATGCCGTGACAAAGATGATTCCCAGGCCGATCCCGGCCATATACCAGCTTTTTTTCCAATTGATGTGTGCCATGTGAGTGCTTCCTTATTTTGTCCTTTGCAGTTTTGCCCCAAACGCGCCATCCATAAAATGACGGAAGGGGATGGTCTTGAGAAAGCCGTTTTCGGTGAAGTCCGACGAGATGGTGTTCTCAGCCCTGACCAGGGTGAATTTGGGATTGCGCCGAAGAAACTTCTCGATCTGCTTTTCGTTTTCATCGGGATTCATCGTGCATGTGGAATAGACCAGATAGCCTTCGGGTTTCACGAAGTTCGCGGCATGCTCCAAGGCTTTTTCTTGCAGTTTGATCAGCTCCGGGATGTCGTTATGAGCCTGCCAGCGCAGATCCGCCTTGCGCGAGAATACACCCCAACCGGAGCAGGGAGCGTCCACCAACACGCGATCATAGGCGGGAGCCACCGGGCCATATTTGAGGGCATCGGTGGTGATCTGCACGATGTTCGTCAGTTGCAGACGGTCAGCGGCTTGTTTGAGCAGCTTCATCTTATTGGGGATTTTGTCCACCGCGATCACTTCTCCGGTATTGTTCAGCTTTTCAGCGATGTAAGTGCATTTACCCCCCCGGAGCGGCAAAGAGATCGAGAACGGATTGCTCGGGTTTGGGATCCAGAAGCTCCACCACCAAAGCCGCGGAGGTGTCTTGCACGGAGAAATATCCTTCGGAAAAGGCTACTTCGTTCAAAACCTCGCTGCTTTGAGTAGTATGAAACATCATCGCTGAGGCCACAGAGGGAATGATCTCGATTCCACGACGCTGGAAATAGGCCATCAGTTTCTGAGGATTTGTTGCAGTCTGATTCACCCGAATGTGTAAGGCGGGGTTTTCATTGAAATACAAAGCCATCATCTCGGTATCTTCCACTCCCCATAGCGAGATCCAGACTTTGATCAGTTCCGGAGGGTAGGAATGTTCATAAGCTATGCGCAGGGCGGGATCCTCGGGATACTCCGGCTCGTCGCCACGCAGGACGTTGCGCAAGACCGCGTTGACAAAGTCGGCCACCTGGGGCGAAAGAATGCTCTTGGCCAGTTCCACGGTCTCATTCACGGCGGCATGAGCAGGGATGGAATCCAGATACTTGATCTGATACAAGCCCAGATAGAGCAGAATCTTGATCTTGAGATCGGTGGCGGCATACTTCCTGGGGTCTGTGTAGTGCGATAGCACGAAGTCCAGGTGTTGCCTCATCTTGATCACGCCCTTCACGGTGGTATAGAACAAAGCGATGTCTTCGCCACCGGATTTCAACTTTTTGCCTCGCTGTTGCAGCATGGAATCCGAAAACTCGCCATTCTTGAGGACTTTTAAGATGGTGCTGTAGGCTTCCGATCTGAAGTTCATTTCGCCCTCTGATATAGACGTTTGATGACCTCTTTGATCAATTGCTCTGTGGGCAAAGCTTTGTCCTCTTCCGTCATCAGTTTCAGCTCTCTTTGGATCAAAGCGGTGTTAAAGCCCAGGGCTAAAAGCGCATTCTCCACTTCCGTCAAGGCGCTGTCGATGTGTTCAACATCTCCCACATAGTCCATCAAGGTATGAATGCGGTCTTTGAGCTCCACGATCATGCGCTGCGCGCTTTTCTTGCCTATGCCCGGCACGCGGGTGAGCATGGCTTCTTCCCCACTGCGAACGCTCTTCACAAAAGCAGACACAGTAAGGGTGGAAAGCACGGAGATGGCGATCTTGGGGCCAATCCCGCTGATCTTGGTGAGAATCTGGAAGAGCATACGCTCTGCTTCTGTGGCAAATCCATAGATGCGCACGTCGTCCTGAGAGATGCTGAGATAGGTATAAAGACTGTAGTCGCTGTTGACAACGGGCAAGACTTCGTAGGTGGACACAGGGATCTTGATCTCCCCAGCCAATGCCTCCGGTCTCGATCACGGCCAGCATCGGGCTCTTATAAGTCAAAGTGCCTTTAAGATATTGGATCATATTGATTTATTCCATTTTACACGATTAAAGTGAGCAGTGGCAATGGCCAGGGCGTCATAGGCATCGTCACGGATCTGAGGTTGATTGAGCTCATAAAGCTGATTGATCATATAGCGCACCTGCGCTTTGGTGGCGTTTCCTGTGCCCACGACGGCTTTTTTGACTTCACGAGGGCTGTATTCCACGATGGGGATCTCGTGTTGCGACAAGGCTAAAAGAATCACTCCCCGGGCATGCCCAAGGGTGAATACGCTCTTGATATGCTTTTGAAAAAACATGGATTCCACCGCCGCGTAATCAGGTTTGTATTCCGTGAGCACATCACTCAGCCTGCTATACAAAGCGCACAATCTGGCCCCTAAAGTTTGCTCGCGGGCTACGTCTATCACGTCGCAGCCCGCGGCTATTACTTTGTTCCTTTCGGTTTGAATGAGCCCATAACCGCAGAAGCGGCTGCCAGGATCAATACCCACAATCATCATGGGTGCTATTCCTGAGCTAACTGAGCCATCACCTCATCGGAGAATTCAAAATTGGCATAGACCTTTTGCACGTCGTCCAGATCTTCCAGCATCTCGATCAAGCGCATTAGCTTGCTTGCCACATCGTCTGCATTGACCGTGTTTTTAGGCACTCTGGTAAGCTCAGCATTCTCGATGGGAAAGCCCAGAGCTTCCATATTGGCCAATACTGCATGAAACTCGGTGGGATTGGTGTAAACATCAAAGTATTCCTCGCCCATCTCCACATCATCTGCGCCGGCTTCCAGGGCTTGCATCATAAATTCCTCTTCATCCATGCCGGCAATCGGAACGTTAAAAAATCCCTTCAGATCAAAGTTCCAGGAAACTGCTCCAGTCTCGGCCAGATTTCCGCCATACTTTGAGAATATGTGTCGCACATCAGCCACCGTACGGTTTTTGTTATCCGTCATCACATCCACCACGATACCTACGCCATTATGACCGTAGCCTTCGTAAGTGATTTCTTCATAGGCAGCGCCTTCAATCTCGCCGGTACCGCGTTTGATGGCACGTTCGATGTTCTCACGTGGCATATTGGCAGCTTTGGCAGAAAGAATTGCCGTTCTCAATCTGGGATTGGTCTCCGGATCCCCACCACCGCCTTTGGCAGCAAGGATGATTTCTTTTACGATACGGGTGTAGATCTTGCCACGCTTCGCATCGGTCGCGGCTTTTTTTGTGCTTAATCGAGCTCCACTTATTGTGTCCGGACATACATACCTCTTTATTTATTGAGCGTCATTATCCTGCCATGCAGCTACTACTTTCTGCGTAATATCTTCCGGTACTCTTTCGTAGTGAGAGAATTCCTGGGTAAAGCGACCACGCCCCTGGGTAAATGACTTCAGCGCAGGGAAATAGTTGAACATCTCAGCTACAGGCATCTGAGCATTGAGATACTGCTTTTTGCCGCGCTGTTCCATGCCCATGATGCGTCCGCGACGGGTAGAAATATCGCCCATCACGTCACCCATGTATTCGCTGGGAACGATGATCACGAGATTGTGAATAGGCTCCAGCAGGATAGGTTTGCACTTTTTAAAACCTTCTTTGAGCGCATGGATGAAGCGATCTTGAACGCCATTTCCGAGCTATCCACATCGTGATAACTGCCATAGTACACTTCCACAGATACGTCCACCACCTGGTAACCGGCGATGATGCCCTTTTCCATGGTCTCCACCAAACCTTTCTCTATGGCAGGCACGAAGTTTGAAGGGATCACACCGCCCACGATGGCATTGATGAATTGAAATCCTTCACCGCGCTCGGTGGGCTTGATGCGAAAATACACGTCGCCGTACTGACCGCGGCCACCGGATTGCTTTTTGTGTTTGTAGTTGCTTTCTGCGCCGGCAGTGATGGTTTCTTTGTATTGAATGCGGGGAGCCTTGAGTTCGGCTTCCACTTTATAGCGATTTTTCAGTTTTTTGAGCACCAATTGCAGCTGTTGATCACCCATTCCGGAAAGCACGTTTTCGTGAGTTTCGGCATTGAGTTCATAGCGAATGGTGGGATCTTCGGCGATCACTCTTTGCAGAGAGCTGCCGATCTTATCTTCATCAGATTGATTTACGGCTTTGATGGCCTGCCAGGTAGTGGCGGTGGGCAGCACGATTGGCTTCATGGCATGGCGGGCATTGGTGGCCACGATGCTATTCATCACTTTGGCATTTTTCAGCTTCACCAGCGCGCCGATCTCTCCGGCACGGATTTCGGAACAGTCATGACGGTTTTTACCGAGCATGAAGTACATGTTTCCGGCTTTATCCTTAGCTTCTTTTTCGGGGGTATAAAACTCGGTTCCGGTCTTCAGATTGCCGGAAAACATCCTTACATAGGCAAAGTCACCCATACTGGGATCGGCATAGAGTTTGAAGATATAGCCCAAAAGCTCGCCATCGGGAGCAGCGATGAGGCTTTTCACATTGTCGCCTTCGACGAGTTCGATTTCGGTGCTATCAGCGGGTGAAGGCAGATAGTTGATAATCCCTTGCATGAAGGCAAGCACACCCACGCCGGTAGCGGCAGAGCAAACAAAAGCAGGTACTACTTCACCGGTAGCGATGGCGGCTTTGAGTCCGGCAATCAGCTTATCATCAGGAAGTTCCATGTTTTCCAAAAACTCATTGAGCAAATCTTCCGAAGTCTCCGCTACGGCTTCCATCAGTTGCATGCGGGCTTCTTCCACTGCGTCTGTCATATTGGCTGGAACATCGCTCTCGACTCCGGCTTTGATAGCTTTTTGACGGATGATGTCCACCACACCCTCAAAGGAGCCTTCTTTGCCGATGGGGATGTGGATCTTGACTGGGGTTGATGCCGGTATTTTCGTGAATACCTTCCAATGTCTTGTCATAGTCAGCATGTTCGTTGTCCATGCGATTGACCAGAACGATCTTACCTTTCTTTTTGTCTCCAGTTGCTCCAAGGCCAATTCCAAGCCTACTTCGAAGCCG
>JAJOKA010000085.1 GCA_021206555.1 Candidatus Cloacimonadota bacterium
CGTGATCGCGCACTTTGCCATTCTCAAAGAGCGTTGGTTCGAAGCTCTCGGAGAGCACGAATCCCGGTTTATCCTCGCGCGCCAGACTGATGCTATAGCTTGTATCGCCAAAATCCTTTGCTGAAGCCAATCGCTGAGTCATGCGCAGATTACGCGAGATCGAAGTGCTCAGACTAATCAGATTATCCTGGGGATTGGTGATCAGATTCACCACTCCGCCCATGCTGCCCCCACCATATTGCGCGGAGGCAGGGCCTTTGATGATTGCGATCTCACGCACGTCCGCCAGCAGGATCTTGGATAGATCGACATTGCCAAAATATCCGGCTGTGAGCGGTCTGCCATCCAGCAGGATCAGAGCATCATCTTTCTGAATCCGCGGATACTGAGATTGCTCTCATCTTTTGAACCCCATGCTGATGCTGAGTCCAGGCAGAGATTTCATGCCGTCAAAGACACTCGTTTGGGGATCATTCACCTGATGCAGCTTGATGCTGGAGATCGCGGTGCTGGCCTGATCCGCGATCACCCGGATCGGATGCAGGTGATAGGTCTTCAGGCTATCCGGCGTGGGGGAGATGCCAAGGATCAGCATGGGGAAGAGCCCCATGCTGATCGATAGTACTAGTCTGATTCGCATTGTATATCTGTCATCCTATTGTGGCAACGTCATCCTGACGTAAATTGTAGAAACGTCTTCCATAGTAGGGGCGCTCGCCTGAAGCGCACCCTCGTGGCTACGCCTTCCTGACGTTTATTGTGGAAATGTCATCCTGACGTTTATTGTGGAAATGTCTTCCATTGTAGGGGTGCTCGCCTGAAGCGCTCCTTCGTAGAAACGTCTTCCAGACCTTTGCAAGCGACAAGATGTCGCTTCCACTTTCGGCGTTCCCACTATCCTAGTAGTCCGTGAGCTCCGTAGCTTCATATCCCGCAAAGCTGGGGGGCAAAGTGATTTGCAGATCGGTCGTTTCCGGCGCGGCAGTGCTGTGTGTTACTTCAGTTGAGCTTCCGTCCGCTGTGATTTTTGCCAGTTTTTTAAAGCGCTTCTGGCCTCCGGTCATCTCATCATTGAAGCTGGGGAAGGTGGTCACTTCGCTATTGAGCAGGTAATAACCGTCCTGGATCTGCTCAGGAGTGTAATCCCGGCCATAATCGTCATAGGCAGTCAGGGTTACCTGGGTGTAGCCGTCAAATGCTGCCAAAAGGTCGCTGAGCTTGATCGCGTCTTCATTCTCGCCATTCCAGTTTTGAATGCAGTGCATGGGCAAAGCCTTCAGCTCCAGGAAGTATGCGAGTCCATTATTGTCTTCCACATCCACTTTGCGATACAGGCGCAGGGATTCGGAATTCTTCACCCTAAATGCGCCGGGGAGACTGTCGTTGTCAAACCAGGTGCGCCGCTGATCATCAGGAACGATGTAGCCGGTGCTAAGAGTAGTCCAGGCAAGGTCATAGCCGGCATTACTGCTGTTGCGTGGGCTCCAGCCGTCATCGGCCACGATCTCATAGGCATATAGCGCTCTGAAGTCTGTGCCCGCGTCAGCGGATGGATCGGTGATTTGCATTACGGCTTCCGGAGTCACGAATTGCTCCAATTTGTAACCATAGATCTTGGCTGCTGTAGGGCTATCCTTCTCGCTACAAGCTGTAAACGCGAAAAGAATGAGGATGGTGAGTAGTGAGAAAATGCTCTTCTTCACTGTTTGGATACCTCCATATATATTTAGGGTTATTGGAGGCTACGCGATCAAGATTTCGCCAGCCTTTCCAAACGGGAGGCATAGCTGTTTCCGGCTATACCCATCGGCATTCAGGCCTGCCTCACCAGAGGTTTAGCACTGAATGCTCGGCTAAAGACCAACTTTTCCCTCATCCCCTTTGTTGTCAATCAAAACTCCTTCACCTGCCATCCGCAATCCTATCCCCACGCATTAATGGCCGGTGGCGAAAGCTGGCTTTCCGTTAAGCTCAAGCAGCGAGATCACCCTCCACCCTTGGACTTCGTAGCGAAGCGAAGGAGTTCAAGCAGCGTGATCGCTAATGTGGAAACGTCATCTTGACGTTTGAAAGTAGAAGCGTCATCTTGACGCTTGTATGCTTCAGGATGAAGCATCTACCATTCATGCTTCAGGATGAAGCATCTACATTCCCCATTCCCGCTGTTTGAAGTCAATGCCGCCCAAAGATCGATGGCATGAATGAGTTTATATTAAGCCCATAACTCGACGGCATGCAAATAGATATCAAGCGGCATTAACTCCAAAGAGGCGAGCGTCAAGAACTCCAGGGTAGATCCAGGGCAGCAATAGCCATAACTCCTAGCCATAACTCCCAAGGAGGCAATGCTTTAGCCTTTTCTACCTCATTTAAGGGCGTTAATCAAGTCTTAATCAAGCGTTAATCAAGCGTTAATAATTAACGCTTGATTAAGGGGGGATGATCGCTTGATTAAGGCTCTCAAATGAGCAAGAATGAGGAAACTCCAAAAAAAAGGATTCGACACGTCCATCGACACGTCCATCGACACGTCCCGTTATGCTATACATGAGTTATCTTGCGGGATGAATATATTGCTCTTGAAGACATAAGTCTTATTCGTGAATCATCGATAATGATAAAGAATACTACCCTACTATCCATAGGTTGATCAATAAACCACCTTCAATAGTTAACAAGCATCCACTTAATCTTCGTGGCATGAAGAAAGAGGAATCTGGGGCTATCTTCCTTAGGTTCCGATTTATCTATGAATCTAATCCGCTGATATTTAATCTGATCGTCCTGCAAACACAACGATCAAGCATAGTTTTAGAATACAAGTTTATCACTCTTGTGGGTGCACTGGATTCAATAGTCTCTGTTTTTGCTCAGCAGTAGATCAGTCTAAGTAAGATGAAAGCTACTGCGTAAGCTTATCTGGATCAGCACTGTAAATCCTATCCCAAACGCCTTGCTTCAACAGGAAGTCTGTAATGAACTTAAAATCAGAAATGGAGAAGTAATAGGCATTGGCGCATAACAGTGCTTTAATATCCAAATCTACTAACCGCTTTACCTGGTCTTGGTCAAGAATGCCCTTTTTCCAGAGGCAATGCAGATACCAACGTCCCTCCAGTGAGTTCTGAGTTTCATCATAGGTTTCCCAAAAATCTCCCCAGTCTATATATACTCTTTCCCACTTATTCATAGAGCTTTCTATGTAATCTGCATCTCCAACTGCATTACTATATGAGCCATAATCGGTATTTAGAAAGGTGAAGTAAAGCTCATGTTCAATTAGAAATTCCTCTATCAGTTTTTGGAGTGATCGATGGAAGGTGTTGAACAGCGGATGTCTTAGCCATTGCACATCCAGCATCTTAAGCCTGAAAACTTGGGTTTCGCTAAGGTGATTGCCATAGTATTGACGATTCAACGCTTCCCTCACCTTAATGGGCGAGTGCATAAAATCCGAGTGATAATCTTTCAAGTCTTCAGGATTTGCGTTTTCCCATATATTCAGATAGGCTTCTATTCTGGTTTGAAACAGCCTTATACTCTTCTCAGTGTATTTCATATTATCTCCTTGGGTTGTTCATTATCATTGCTCATGACTGCCTTGCTTCATGGCTTAAGCCTTTGCTTGCAGATATATAAACCCTTGTTAGCACGAAGGAATATATCATAATCCACGTCAAGAACTTCGTGCTCGCTGATGGTCTCCATTAACTGGGTAGCTAATTATAAATTGACACCCCCAATGTCATATAGCCATCACTGTTGACAAACCGGGCATAAGCCTTTTATCCGGTGCAGAGATGCTTAGGACTGCTGTCGGAAAGATGTCACAGTGGTTTTGGACTTCTTTGGACTGGTTTGAGACAGCTTTGAGTCGATTTCGGGCTGGTTTCAGAAATCGCTGAATTATGACGTAATAGACCATTTGGAAAGACTCCCAGTGTGAGTGGGACAATCCGACCGGCATATCAGGCATTAGTCTAAATAGAGTCATAAAACGGAAAAGAATCATCTAACCAAACTTAGAAATTCTGACTTGTCTTTATGCTGCGCAATGCTAGCTATTCTCAGGTTTTGGCATCTTCTCTGATAAACTTGGATCTGTAATCAAACAAAAATCATGCTTCTTTTGTGATCCGGATAGACCTTTGATTATCGCATAACGATGAAAATAGCCACAAAGAACAACCATGGTTTTATCTTTAAATCGGCTATTGTAGTGCAGGATGTTGCTGATCATGGCTTTGTCTCTTTTGGCATGGAAGTTCTGCCTGATCCAATAGTCTTTTTGATACTGAGAAAACTCAGGCACCAAGTGGAAAATGGCCTTGTTAACTTGTCGCATTAGAGATATGAACATCTCTACTTGAACGTCGCAGAGGGGGCTATTGATTTCATATATTGATCGCTTATCTCTGGTTTCATGAAAACCGAATCTCCGGCCCATACTATCTATCAACTTATACAGGTAAGTAGCTGTGGGATTGGCGGATGATAGTCGAAAATAGGTTTCGCAGGCTTGGTGATAGGCTTGCTCCTTTTTCAAAGAACTTCATATTGATGAAGTAGTCATTTCTGCCATTGATATCATAAGGCAAGACCTCTGTGGCTTGATGATCCTCAATGTATCGTAGTACTGCTGCGGCTTCTCCCCCTCCACGGCTCTGAGATTGATTAGCACATCCTTTCAACCAGTCCAGCATTGGCCATTTGTTATCGATGGGCGATTCATCCAGGATGATATCAGGTTTTATCTTCACAAGCTCTTTATACAAGTCATCGATTTTGAAGCCGATGGTATCCCCATGGCAGGTTCCGATAACGTGGATTCTGTTGTGCATTGCTCGTAACTCCTTTGTAACTGTTTGTAGATTATCTATTGCTGTGGTGCGTAAGTGCTGAGATCGTTACTACCTTATCGGGAATCCTTAACTTCAGCTGCAAGACTTTCGTCCAGATACTCCATTCTGAAGTACAATCAAGCACTGACTGAACCTTCAGTTTCAAGATTCAGAAATGGTCATTTCGGTCAAGAGGTTTAGAATAATAAGGTTTTGCCAGTCTCCTATATACCTATCATTCCCTTCTACTGCGGACAATCCCTGAAAAAACGGTTGACGAGATTA
>JAJOKA010000219.1 GCA_021206555.1 Candidatus Cloacimonadota bacterium
TAACGAAATTGATTTCGTTAACATACCGCTTCTTTAATAGCAACTTTAGCTCCCTTAACCTCTTGCCAATCAAAATATCATATCCATTCTGTTTCAACTCACCAGAATATTGGGAGAGGTAATTATCTATTGTTCTGGGATTTACTTCAAAGAAATCAGCTACCTGTTCTTTGAAAAAGACCATCTTGCCTTCGAAAACAATACCCGGAAGCTTTATCTCGCTTTCCAGGGCTTCTACCGCATACTTGTTGTTCAGTATGTTCTGCCTGTCAACTGTGGAATTGGTTAGATCTTTTGCCATCTCATATTCCTCTGAAGTTCCCACCTTCGCTGTATATAAGCTATCCCAATATCAGCGCTTTGCCCCATCCGATCTGCAAGCCGAGTGTGTGAATCAAACATAGCCAGCGTACTTATCTTACTCACATATCCTCCCTAAAGACACAATCATGGTATTGAGCGAGAAAAAACGGATATCGTAAATCCTTGTTAACATAGCTTTTCTCCCCACAGCTTGGTATGCATTTTCTGCACTGTAGCAATCCAAGAGATTACAATTATTTAGTCAAGGTTTTTGTTTTGAGTTATGGGTTATGCGTTATGCGTTATGGGCTTTATACAGCGGGATTGGAGCAGGCAGTGTAATAGGGTGGATCGCTCAGAGCGATGATATCTTCATCTTCTCCGATGGGAAAGCCTTCGATCTTGTGAAATTCAGGATCTTCTAGCTCTCACGCAGGAGATTTCTAAAGTGCTCTCTGCGGGCATCTTCGATGGCAAATACTTGTCCCAGGCAGGTGACGGGGCCTTTTGCCTGGGCTTCAAGATCAATAGTGGTTTGCTGTGGCATCAATGCTCTCCTTGAATGGCTTGTAATACTGTTTTTCCATATTCGCTCAGGTAATACTTTTGTTTAGGGTGCTTAGGTTTATCCGCGTATTTCATCAAAACGATACCTTGATCTAGCAGCGGACGTAAATGTCTAACTCTCAGAAAGTCCCGGCTTACTTTTCTTTGGCTTTGCTTTATCTCCTGCATGCTAAGAGGTTCTGAGAAAGTTCGAATGATGCCTATTTGCACTTGTGTTAGTTCTTCTATCAACCGCGCAATCTCTTGCTTCTTGTCGTTAAGAGCTTGCCCGGTAACTTGCCCAGTAGCTTGCCCAGTAACTTGCCCAGTAGCTTGCCCAGTAACTTGGTCACCAACTTGGCCACTTTCAACATCTGCAATAATCTTATCTATCTGCTGAACAATATCTTCGCTTAGTGACCAAGCTTGCTTATGATCAGAGGACTTGGTCACTTGAATAGCCTCAAGCTTGGCCAGTATGCTCAAGGTAAGCTCGCTGGACTTCCCGGTGATGGCTTTGGCAATAGCTAAGCTCAGACTCCGATTACTGACCAGGTAGGAGAACAATGCTGTTTCATCGGCATTTAGCTGTAATCCAAGTTTGCTGTGCAAATTACTTACTGCTTGGGATATGATCTGTTTCTTGAGAATTGAGATCGAGAAGCTAAAGTCGGATTTATCATTCGTGATCTGAGCAGGGACCAGACCAAGCTTGCGGCAGTCCTCCATAATAGTCCTGATCCCGGTTCCAGCTTCTTCACATAGCCCAATCTGACGGAATATCCTTACGATCAATGGATTGCGGATCGAGTGGTGCCGGGACTCGAGCAGGGCTTCTACACTGGAATAGGCAGAGCCAGGATTCCAGAATACGGTCTTATCCTTGAATATTTTGATCTCGGCTTTTCTGGAGGCATCTCCATAGTCTTGGTGGATCAGCAGGTTTACCGCCGCCTCTCGAAAAGACCTGAATTCCAAAGTGTCATCTTTGCGCTGCAGGGTTACTTCATCTAAGGAGAAAGGTATGTCTGCAATCAGGGAATACTTGTCGATGAGCACCCTCCAGGCTTCGAAGAGATTGCTTTCAATTACCAGCCGGTCATGCCACCTTTTATCGGCGTCCCAGTTATCTTCCATTTGATCAATTCGCTGATAATCCACCACTGGCCTGGACATGATCTGCCTCACAAACCGGTCTTGTCCAAACAGTAATATAGCCGCTTTAGTAGGGATTGCCTTACATGCTTCTTCGATCAGCAATCCCATTTCCAGCAGAAAGTCCAGATCACTCAGATGAGCATATTTACTGGTGGGGGTTTTATCCAGAAGAGTTCGGTACCATTTTAAGGTGGAGGAATTGATAAAAAAACTTGGATCAATGCCATGCTCCAAACTTCTGTCATAGGGGGTATCGCTGGCGTCTCGAATGAATGTCCTCAGTTCAGACTCAGTGCATAGCTCATCCCCACCACCTCTTCTGATGTATGCCTGGTCAATTCTCTTGCCGAGATAAACAGGCTTGTCCTTGCGGTCAGATTCAGGGATATGGAATACCAATATATGTTTCCCATCTATCTCATGTAATTCGGCAATTGATGGTATCACTCTGCTCAGTCTGCCTCCGTTGCGCAGGCAGCTTAGAAAGTCATTCTGAACCTTATCTACATCATCTACGCCAACTATATCTCCTCCGGCTTTACCGGAGCTTTCTTTGACTCCGAAAATAAGATAGCCTCCACTTGTATTGGCAAAGGCAGATACGGTTTTATAAGCATCGTCCGATACCCCATTACGGCATTGTTTGAACTCCATGCTAGTCCATTCCGGACTCTTGATGGCTTTTATCAGCTCTTCTTTATTCATAATGACACCTATTCCGGCACTATCCTTACCCACTGAAGGTTCTTTCCCTGAGTGAGTGAATCAATATATTGATCCAAGACCCGTTTCAGTTCAGCGGTGGTGATCGATCCTCCGGCCTTGCTGATCACTCTGCGAATCTCATCCAGGATAGCTGCTCTGTAGCAATCCAAGAGATTACTATTATTTAGTCAAGGTTTTGTTTTGTTATGCGTTATGGGTTATGCGTTATGCGTTTCCCAGATCCCCGGGATAAATGCCGATCAGGATATAGCTGAGTGGCAGGCGCAGACCGGTGTTTTTCACCCAGGCAAAGCCATTGCTGATATCGTGCTCATATTCCTGGAAGTTCCTGATCTCCATGCCATTATCCAGAATAGCGCGGAAGATATCGGATAGGGTGTGAGTAAATTCATAGCTGAGCGGACTTTGATATTCGCTATTGCCATAGTAATCCAGCCCTTCAGTGGAGCTGATCTCGCCTTCGTGAAAATAGCTTTCGCTGAGCTCAGGGGCGATTCTGACGCGCGGAAACGTCAAAAGGCAGCATCTGCGTAAAAGGGATGCTGTTCAAAGATAAAGAGCTTCCCGCCAGGGCGTAAAAGAGCTCTCACCACAGCAAAGAGATCGCTCAGATCCGGCAACCAGCAAAAGGCACAAAGAACTAAGCAGCCCCTTCATTTGTGTTCATTCGTGATCTTTTATTTGTGTTCATTTGTGGGAGTTTTGAGACCAGGGACTAGGGACTAGAGACGCGGGAATCTGCGCTTTTTATCTGCGTAAATCTGCGGGAAAACAAGAATCCGCGAGAAAACAAGAATCTGCGGGAAAACAAAGGGCGGAACGGCGTCCGCCCCTACAAGCCGCCCAGAAAGTTCTTGACGGAAAAGCGGCCTTATTACCTTTGGTAACTTAACTAAGGTAAGGACGTGCTAAATGAAAGTAGCAAAGATAAATAAGGACATGATCATGCGAGCCGCTTTGAAGCTGATTTTGGAGCACAAAAGCTCGGCTTCGCTCACCATTCGCGATGTGGCCAAAGAATTGGGTTGCAGCCATCCCAATATCTACAATTACTATAGCTCCATGCTGGAATTGCGTTGGGATTGCCTCCTGCGCGCCATGGAAGAGATGATGGAGCATACCGCGCGCAATCTGACTCTGGAAGGCGACAGTGACAGCCGGTTTCAACAGTTTTTCCTGGTCTTATGCGCCTATTTTTTGGAGCATCCGGGCTATTACCGCTTGATCTGGTTTGATCCCATGGGCGAAAGCATCCCGGAGCATGCTGTCCCGCGTTTGCAGGCTCCCGGTTTGCGCTGCGGGATTTTTGCCTTGAATCTCTATCCCGAATTGGGCAATCCCCAAGTGGCAGCGGAATCGATGCTGATGATCCATCGCTATTTTCACGGAGAGATGTCCACGATCATCAGTGGCCGGGTGATCCCCGAAGACTTTGAAACAATCAAAAAAACGCGTGGCGCACAATTGCCTGTGGCTGATGCACGCCTTCATCAAAGAAATACATGAGGAAAGATGAAACACATCACTCTGATCATGATACTGATAGCCCTGGCATTGTCACTCAGTGCCGCAGCAAACCCAAAGGAGAAAAAGATGAAGATATTGGTGCTTTATAGCTCGCAAACGGGAACCACCCGGGAAATCGCTGAATTTATGGCGCAAGAAATCGGCAAGCCGGTCACCAAGCGGATGTGACACACTGCAGCGAGGCTCAAAACCTGAAAGCCTACGACGCTATCATCATCGGCGCTCCCGTCTATGCCGGCAAATGGAAAGCTGAGGCCGGCACTTTTGTAAAAAATAACGCAGACCTGCTCAAGGTGATCCCCCACGCCTATTTCATGGTGGGCACCAGCTTCGATGGCAAAGCCAGCCCTGCCGAAATGCGCGCGATCCTGGCCAAAGAACGCGAGCTCTGCCCTCCCGTGAGCGAAGGCAGATTTATGGGACGCCTGGATTATTCGCGCCTGAACGTCTTTCAACGCATGATCTGCAAGATGATGAAAGCCCCCGAAGGAGATTTCCGGGATTGGAAAGCGATCTCAGAGTGGACGAGAGAGACGGTGCAGCTTTTAGGGGTTAGGGGTTAGGTGTTAGGTGTTAGGTGTTAGGTGTTAGGGTTCTAGGGTTTTAGGGTTTTAGGGAGCAGCTGGTAGGGGCGCTCGCTGTAGCGCCCTTTCGTAACGTAGCTTTCCGAAGCTACGAAACCAGGCGGTACAGCCCCCATCACCCTTGGACTTCGTAGCGAAGCGAAGGAGTTTACATGAAAGCCATAGGATTCGACACGTCCCCGTGTCGAAACGGAACGGAGTTCCGCAAAAAAGTAAGCGACTCCGTCGCTTGTGCAGACGAGACGTCTGCAATCCTATCCCTCCGCTTT
>JAJOKA010000216.1 GCA_021206555.1 Candidatus Cloacimonadota bacterium
CTTATCAGCCCTCAAACAGATCCCGCAAAAACACCCATGGCTTCCGCCTGCGGATGTCCACCAAAAACGGTCGCAAAGTACTGGCCCGTCGCAGAGCCAAAGGGAGAAAAGTACTCTGTGTATAAGCCATGATCCGTTGGATCAAAGCCCATCAGGAATACATGGATTTTACTTCCGCAGCCCGAAGCTCTCGGACTTCGCATTTCTATGCGCCAATTCTTGCCTCGGTGGACGGATTGGCATTGGGAATCACGATCAGCAAAAAAGTTGGGAACGCGGTGCTGCGCAATAGGCTCAAGCGCCGCATCAAAGCATGGTGTCGGATGAACGACAGCAAGCTGCCCCCAGCGTGCAGGATGAATCTGATAGCCAGGAGGGGTTCCGCCCTGCTATCCTGGGATGAACTTGCCACAGAACTGACGGCACTGATGGAGCAAGCGCGATGATCCTCTCGGTGATCATTAGCCTGCCTTCGCGCCTTGCCGTGGTGGTGATTCGCTTTTACCAATTGGCGATCTCACCGGCCTTGCCACGCAGTTGCAGATTCACCCCGTCGTGTTCAAACTATGCTCTTCAGGCATACCACAAATATCCCATTTTCAAGGCTAGCTATCTCAGCGCATGGCGTATCCTGCGCTGCAACCCATTTTGCAAGGGTGGATACGACCCTTTACCCTAAGGAGACATTTTGGATAAACGCACGATTACCGCTCTTCTGATGATGTTGGCCCTCTACCTGGCATTTGACATGCTGGTGTGGAAACCGCAACGCCAAGCCGCTATGCAAGCCAACGTCACTCAAACTCAAAGCACTCCTGTCGAAACTGACAGCCTGGCAACTCCGGCTGAGCTACCTGTAGCGTCAATTGCGACAGCAGACAGCCTGTTCGGAGGAAGCGCTCAAACATCAGAGACTCTGAGTTTGGAAAATGATCTGGTGAGAGTGCAGTTTGATACCAAAGGAGCCGTGATCACGGCCATTGAACTGAAGAATCATAACTACGATGAAAGCCGTTTGGTCAACCTCGTCCCGGAAGGCTCAGCTCTGGCAGGGATGAGCGTTTATCACGGAGCCAGCAGCACCAATCTAGCAGAAACCGTGTTTAGCTACACTCAGTTTGCAGACGGTCGTGGCATCACATTCTATCTGGGCGAAGAGGCAAATCCCAGCATCATCAAACGCTTCACTCTGGACGATTTCTACGGTCTGCAGGTGGATACCGAAGTGCAAAACCTGGCCGCGATCGGTGGCTTGCGTCTGGATTTTGAAGCGGGTATTGCCGATAGCGAAGTGAACACCAAGTCCAAAGCACAGGACTATCGTTTTTATCTGAACGCGGATAACGAGATGCTCAAGCTGGCCTTATCCAAGATGCGCAAAAACCAGCCCAATGGCAGCTTCGGCAGCTTTGCCTGGATCGCTGTGCGCAGCAAGTATTTCACCATCGCCCTGCGCGAAACGGAGCCTCCGCTGATGCGCAGTTTCAGCAGCGTGGTGAATCCCGCCACGGGCAATCCCGGATTCAGCATCGACAGCTTTACGCGGGACAGCAAGCAGTCCTGGCAACAGAGTTTTATGCTCTATGCCGGCCCGGCTGATGCGAATCTCCTCAAAGGATACGGACGGCAGATGGAAAACATCGCCGAACGCGGAGCAAACTGGTTGCGCTGGCTGGCCAATATCCTGGCCTGGTTTCTCACCTGGCTGCATGGCTACATCCGTAACTACGGAGTGGTGATCCTGATCCTCGCTCTGGTACTCAAGATCATCCTGCATCCGCTTACCCACAAGAGCCTCACAGCGTCGCTGAAAATGCAGAAGATTCAGCCCGAAATGCAGGCTTTGCAAAAGAAGTATAAGGATGATCCCAAGACTCTGCAGATAGAAATGAGCAAGCTATACAAAGAAGCAGGCGCAAATCCCCTCTCCGGTTGCTTGCCCTTGCTGCTGCAGATGCCGATCTTTATATCTATGTACAACGTCTTGCGCTATTCTCTGGATATGCGCAATGCCGGGTTCATGCTTTGGCTCACAGACCTTTCTGAACCGGATCCCTATCTGGTTCTCCCCATCATCATGGGCGTGTTTATGGTGGTTCAATCCCTGATGATGCAACCCAAAAAAGCCAATCTGGATGATATGGACGACAAACAAAAGGCCATGCAGTCTTCACAAAAGATGATGACCTGGATGATGCCGATCATGATGTTCTTCATCTTCCGCAACATGCCGGCCGGATTGGTGCTCTATTGGACCACATTCAATATCTTCTCGGTAATCCAACAGTATTACCTGATGAAGCACTACAAAAACAAGGATTTTGCTTAAATGAACACTATCGATAGAAGCGGAGAAAGCGTCGAAGCCATCATCCGCGCGTTTCGCAATGAACACAATATTCGTGATCATGAACTTAGTTACGAAATCCTGAAGAAACCCAGCAAAGGGTTCTTTGGGTTATTTGCTAATAAATTGGCCCTGGTTCGGTTCCAGGTGCCGGAAAGCTCAGACCGAGCAAGACTTTTCACCGAAACTCTGCTCAAAAAGATGGGCATCAGTTTCTCAAATATCACCTCCAAAATGGAAGGCAAGACCCTGTATCTCACCATCGAAGGCATCGCTGAAACCGGCTTTCTGATCGGTAAAAACGGCTCTATGCTGGAAACCATCCAGTATCTCGTAAATCGCATCTTTGAAGGCGATCGCAAGCTGGAACGCATCTATCTCGATGCCGATGGCTATCGTGAACGGAGAGAATCTCAATTCCTACACAAGTTTTTGCCCAAATCAACAAGATCAAGATTCATGGCAAAGCCCTTACCCTGGATCCCATGAGCCCGGGAGAACGCAGAATCATCCATCGCCATATAGAACGTGACAAAGGACTGCGCACTCTCACTATCGGTGAAGGCGAACAGAAACGCATCGTGATTTTCTCTGCCAAACAAAAGGAAAGCGAAGTATTGCAACAGGCCAAAGGTGAAAAGCCTGCGGATAAACCTGCTTCCAGACCCGGTCGTCCTCCTCGCCCCAGAACCAGATCCGAAGCCATGAGTTCGGACAAAGCCGATCCGAAAACGGAAAGAGCAGAAGCCAAGCCGCAAAGAACCGAGACCAAAGCGGAAGGAGCTGAGACCGAGAAAAAGGCTGCTCCCCGTCGTCCCCGCGCTCCCCGCAAACCGCGTCCTTCCAGACCTCGTCCGCCCCGTCGGGAAACTTCAAACAAGGATGGCGAGGCTTAGCATGAAGTTGTTCAAGGTTTCAGCCGGACACTATTGGTCGGATGGCGGAGCTTTGATGGGTGTCTTGCCCTACGCGATCTGGAAGGATAAAATCCAGACCGATGACCGCCGTCGGCAAAAGATGGAACTCAACCTTTTGCTCATCGTATCTGAGGATCGCAAGATTCTGGTGGATACAGGATTGGGCAATCGACTAAGTGAAAGACAGCGGGACATCTATCAACCCAGTGACTTTGCATTGCCTGCCTCATTAGGAGAGTTGGGCTATCGCGATACTGATATCACCGATGTGATCATGACTCATCTGCATTTTTGATCATGCGGGTGGGATTGTCACCGATTTTGGTGATCACGAAGCGCTCACCTTTCCCCGTGCCACATACTGGATTCAGAAAGATGAATGGGAGATTGCCAAAAATCCTGATGGTTTGAACGCGGCTGCCTATGCCTTTGAGCATCAGTTGTCCCTTTTGGAAGCGCAAGGCAGGATCAAGCTGATCGAAGACGAAGTGGAGATCGCGCCATCTGTAACCTGCGTCAAATGCGGAGGTCACACCGTTGGTTCGCAGTTTGTGCAGATCGATGCCGAACATGGCTTTTTCATCTATGCCGGAGACATCATCGCCACCAAGTTTCACACTTCTTTGGCAATCACCTCTGCTTATGATGTCTGCCGGGCGGATACCTTCAAAGCGAAGAAAGACATCTACAGCCGTTTGAAGGCCAAAAAAGGGTTCCTGCTGCTGGATCACGATACCCGCATCTGGGAAATTCCCATAACGGATTTGAAAGTATAGAGAAAGGCCGGAGCATTTCCGGCCTTTTCATTATAATGAAGTATGGCAATCATGTTGCCAGCCCTTGCTTTCAGCTTCTGCTTAGTTCTGGGTTACCCAATGATCCTCTCATGGAATGAGGGAAACATGGGCTAAACACAGGCTCAACCAGACTGCGGTTATCGAACAAGAGCCTATAGCAAGCCTTATTTCTTTAGCTGCTTCAGGATGTCCTGATACAATTGCTCGATCTCATCTTCCGGCAGCTCTTCGTCGAAGTGACTGTCTTCTTCTTCGGGATCCAGCTCCATTGCCGTGTCCAGCGCTGTTTTGGCTTCGGCAAAGCGGGAAAGCTTGTATAAAGCCTTGGCATACCAGACATAAGCGTCATAATGTTCAGGGTTGGTCTCGATGGAGGATTCCAAAGCCCTGGCTGATGCTGCGTAGTCGCCTGCTTTGTAATGAGCTTCGCCTTTGTGGCGCCAGGGGCAAGACCATTTGGGATTGGCTTCATTGATGCCGTCGTAGATCTTGATGGCCTCAGGGTACTTATCCATGGATAAATACATGTTAGCCAGGCTGAAACGCTCACCCGGGCTTAGTTTGTCGGATGTTTTGCACGGCCATATCCATCAGCCGACGGGCTTCATGATTGGCAATATAGGCCAGATTGAGCTTAGCCTGCATTGCTTCGGGTTTTTCCTGATCCAGAGAGTTCAGATATTCCACTGCTGCAGCATAGCTTTCCAGGCTGGGCTTGCTGAGATATGCCCTCACAGGACTTTCCGACGCAATCAGGACACTCAGTGTGAGAATGATGAGGATGCAGCTTAGAATCAGTTTTCGCATAAAAGAACCTCTATTCGTAGCGGCAGAGATAGGCGGTCTGCTCTTCTACTTTGAGCTGGAACTTGGTATTGGCCGCCACGATGAAGGTTTCACCGGCTTGGTATGGTTTCCAGTCTGTCTCACCGGGAAGCTTTACGATCAGAACTCCCGCCACCACTGTCATGTATTCCACAGTGGAAGTGCCAAACTCGTATTCGCCAATGTCCATGACGCCCACAGTCAGGTTTCCTGCAGAATTGTTCAAAGCGATGGATTTCACTTTGCCTTCGAAGTATTCGTTTGATTTTAACATCAGATTCTCCTTACGATTCTATGATGATGCCAAGAAATATGCCCCGCATGCTGGGGTCAAGAATAATGTTAGAATTCCGAGAATGCATTATTGTAAAAGCGAAATGGCGGATACGCAGAAAAAGCTTGACGCATTATCACGATCAGATAATTAGATCATTGCATCACTGTAAGTATTGATCCCGATGGCTTTGATTGCGCGCTGCAAATAGGGTGCATCAGGGAGTAGAAGTAACAAGATATAGAGATTTTTTTAGGAGACATTATGAAACGAGCGCTGATCATTATGCTTGGCCTTACGCTGTTCATCCTGGCAGCTTGTTCGGAGGAATCCACCAAGCTTACCCAGGTGAATATGGGCGACCTCAAAGTCCCTCAGGACTTTAATTATAACATGAACAACCAGGTGAGCGTGAACCTCCAGGGACATTGGCGGCTTCCGGTTTATGTGACCACCACCAATGGTAACCTGCTGTTCAAAGCTCAACTGAATCCGGCAACGGGCTTGAATACCAGGCTGACACTGCCTAAAACCATCAAACAGGTGGTGGTGCAGTATCAGATGTATGAACAAACCATCGATGTGAGTGGCGGAACTCTGAACTTTGATTTCCGCAACGCGAAATAGGGAGGATGGCATGAAAAAAAGTTACTATTTAGCGACCCTATTCTCGCTATTGCTACCACGATCTTTGCTCAGGGCACCATCGTGGTCTGGGGCTCTCCGCACAATTCTGTGGCTCGCGATGTGCCTGCCGGAGATGATTTCATCGAGATCGCAGCCGGCAACAAATATGGCGTGGCCTTGCGTGCCGATGGCACCCTGGTGAGCTGGGGTCAAGCCAATACCATCGTGAACAATACCCCAGCTGGCAATGACTTTATCGCCATTTCTGCCGGAGATCAACATGCCATCGCGCTACGTGCGGATGGCACTGTGGTAGGTTGGGGAAACAACTCTTCTGGTCAGATCAACACCCCTCCGCATAGCGACTTTGTCAAAATCTCCGCTGGTATCAACCACAACCTGGGTCTTCGCGCCAATGGTGAAGTGTATGCCTGGGGAAGCAATGCCAATGGTCAATGCAATGTGCCGGCTGGAACCTATATTGATATCGCAGGCGGTAATACCTACAGCCTGGCCATCAATACCGATGGCGCAATCATTGGTTGGGGTTCTGCCTGGAACGGTGAGTTGACCGTGCCTGCTGGTAACGACTTTGTGCAGATTTCCTGCAAGTATTTACACGCTATCGCCCGTAAGGCTGATGGCACTATCCTGGCTTGGGGAAATCCTACCGAGAATCTAAATGTACCTGCCGGAAGCTTTATTGACATGGCAGCCGGCTGGCAAGGCAATGTGGCCATTCGCAATGACGAAGTGCTGGTTTCCTGGGCCAATCTCTGGGCTCTCAGGACTGTTCCGCATGGGTGAATGATCTAACCATCGTAAAGGTAGCTGGTGGAGACGCCTTTTTCCTGGGTCTCACCGGCGAGTTTGGTGAAGCAGATGCTGATGGTGATGGCGTCGTGGACAGCCTGGATGAATTCCCGGATGACCCCTTGCGGGCATATACGATTAGCTATCCGTTGAGCTCATCCACCGGATGGGGAACCCTTGCTTATGAAGATATGTGGCCACAACAGGGCGATTATGACTTTAACGACCTGGTTTTGGGCTACAAACTCTCTCTCGTCCTGGATGCAGACATGAAGGTAAAGGATATCAATGGCGATTTCTTGCTGCGCGCAGTGGGTGCTACTTTCCAGAATGCCTTTGCTATCGAGTTTCCCTTTGCCAGCAGCCTCATCGAATCCTTCGAAGGCTTTGGCAATGGCGCTCCCTACAATATGCCGATCATCGAAGCCGGAGATCACTTTATCGTCAAGGTAATCTCGAATACAAACGACTTTGTAAGTGTTCCCGGAGGCGATGTATTCTGGAATTCACAGCCTGAACAGCCTCACTTTTGACGCGATCCCGATCAGTTTCCAGATGACCTTGAGCGAGCCCTTTGACCAAACCACAGCTCCTTTCTGGGGTATCTGGAATCCCTATCTGATGGTGAATCGAGTGCTGGGGCATGAGATCCATTTACCCGGTTATCCGCCCACGATTCACGTGGATGCCAGCCTGTTTGGCCTGAATGATGATTCCACCGATCCGGCCATCGGGCGTTATTACAAGACCACTACAAATCTGCCCTGGGCTCTGGATTTGCCCATCAACTGGAAGTATCCGATCGAGCTCAAGCAGATCAGCCATGCTTATTGGGGTTTTGCTCCCTGGGCTGAGAGTGGTGGCGTGCTCTATCCGGATTGGTATGAGATGATCCCGGGTCAGATCAACGCGGACTTTATCTACAATCCCTAAATAACACTACAGCAGATATATAAGGCTCCATACCTCGGGGTGTGGAGCCTCTTTTGTTTCAGGTTTTGCTTGACCTGATAGATGGTGAAGAAGAACCTGCCTCAAATCAATATCAAGGATTCATCATGAAAGCTATAGTTCTCGTCATCCTTCTTATCGTGCTCTCAGTCGGGTTGCAAGCGCTGCATAGCGACGTCTTCCCGCTGGGGACATATTCCTATCTGCAAAATGGCAATGCCTTTTTCCGCGAACATCGCGCTCAGATCATAAGCGAAATGAAGGCTTTGGGCTACAATATCAACATCATTGAAACCAATAACAGCGACAAAGACCTGAATGCCTTGCTCAAGGATCTGGATGAAGCAGGCATTGATGCTATCCTCACTGATAAGTGCTGGAGCAATGATCCCAAGGACTTAAAGCATTACAGTGTGGTCGCGCTTGCTACAAGTAACTCCTATCGCTTTGAAGCAGAATTTACCGATGCCCGTGACGTGAAACCAGGCGATAGCAGGGATCATCGCTACTGGTATGGCAATAGCGGTACCATCCCCAGAGTAGGCAGAGTCTATAGTGATCCTGGCGCTTCCTACGATCACGTATGGTTTGCCGCTCGGGAAAGAGACCGCAGTGGCTGGCTTTATACCGATGTGAACTACCGCTTCAAAGACCGTCATGGCAACAAGGTCAAGCTGATCGACGAGATTCGCTTTCACAAAACTCACCTGGACGCCAAAAGCAGATCAGGATTCGATCTACTTCACTTATCGCGTGAAGCTGAGCAACATCGCTTCCGATCTCTCTGCGGACACACCGCTCTTGGGGATGGAATTCTATGGCCACGCCGGGGATAAGCATACTTTTGGTGAGAAGAAAGCCGTGCTGCTAAGCCAAAAGGGCAATCAGGATAGCCGCAAGCTCTTTACCGTGGCGGATTATCGGAAACTGGGTAGCCCCACCGAGTTCTTTGATCTGCATCTGAATATCTCATACAACGATCTTCGGGCCAGCGGTTTGATGACCGATGATCTGGATAATAATCCCAACACATCACCACACTGGTGGTGGTATGTGCTCAGGCACTTTGCGCCGGGACTATATTGGTATGGCAATTCTGACGTGAGCCTGGATTACATTGAGTTTGAGGACGAGATTCACCGCAAGCTCAGGTTAAACACTGCCGCATACAAAAAGGGCATCAATGCCAGGATTCAGGAGCACATGGATCTGCCTAATGGCAGGATTATCAAGCATATGTATAGCATGGATGAACCCTTTCAAACGCAACTGGCATCATTTAGAAAGATGCAAAGCCTGATCGAGCCGGGCAAGCCTTCTTTGTTAGCAGCTTCCTACGATGTGGATCATCGGGAGTTTCGTCAGAACAAGAAGGGCGACTTTTGGGAGTTCCAGGCACTAACCAGAGCAATTGCCGAGCCCCGAGACATCATGCCGGATATCTATCCGATCCAGCCTAGAGTTCACTATGAACCTTACGCGGGCGAATACTTCCTGCAAAACGTGATAGACCATCAGCTTACCAAGTATTATCGGGATTCCAAAGAGTATAGCCTGGAGAATGGTAAGTTCTATCCCATCGTGCAGACCTTCGGATACTGGAACGGACAGCGTTGGTATTCCTGGACCTTGCCACCTAAAGCCACGCAAAAGGCACTCTTGATGCTTCCCTTCTGCTATGGCGCAGATGGACAGTATCACTACCAATTGCAGGGAGCGGTAAATTCCGCCAATAATTCCGGTTATCTGGCTCCGCTGGTGGGGATTGATTCCAAGAAGATCGAGCATAATCCCTATACCTACGATGTGGTGAAGGAGCTCAATCCACGCATCTTACAAATCGGTACTGAACTCAAATCCTGGGAGTGGCTGGGAGCAAGCACGGTGATGATAAGATCGAACTATCCGGAGCTTGAACTCTCCAAGACCCCAATCCGCAAGCTACGCGTAAAGCAAGCCTGCAACGGCCTTTATGAAGGCTACATAGAAACCGGGCTCTATCAGAATGCCAAAGGTGAGACAGCTATCTTTGCCGTGAACAGACGTAGTAATTATTTCGTGTATGGCCGCAAGCACAAGCATCCGGATTTCACCCCTCTGGAGCAGTATGACAATGCCTACAAAGAGTTTGCTCCACAGACTCTGATCATCGAGCTGGATCCCGCGCATCGTAATGCCACAGTTCTGGATCATGAGACCGGTAAGAGTTACTCTGCCAAGAACGGAAAGTATCAGTGCCCCTGCAGCCGGAGAAGGGAAGCTGCTGAAGATTGTGAAGTAAGAGTGGAAGCGTCTTCCAGAGCTTGTATGCGACCAGATGTCGCGTCTACCTTTATGCGACAGGATGTCGCGTCCACACTCATGCTTCAAGATGAAGCATCTACAATATAAAAAAAAGCCGGCAGTGATGCCGGCTTTTATCAAGACTGAATGAAAGCGGAAGCTTACATCTCGATCAATTGAGCCTTTACATACTCAATAGCGTTGAGTTTTTCCAGCATTTGAGCGATCAGGTTCGCTTCGCCTTCCACTTCAAGAACCACCAGGCCATCGTTGGCACAGAACTCCTTGGAAACTTCATGCAGTCCCAGGCGGACTTTGATGTTGCAGCCATATTCCGTGAGGATTCCTTGAACTCTGGTAGCCTCGGTTGCGCGGTGATCGATCTTGATGAGTACTACTTTATAGATCATATTTGTACCTCCTTCTCGGTTGCTCTAGGCACCCGAACTGTTTTTATTCTGTTGTTTCGCCCAGCTGTCCCGGAGGGTGCTGACGCGGTTATACACAGGTTTATCTTCGCTGAAGTCATAGTCCGGAGTGAAATAGCCCAAACGCAGGAACTGGAAGCTCTGTCCCACTTCCGCGTTCTTCAAAGAGCTTTCCCCCAAAGCTTCACGGTTGATGATCTCGCTCTGAGGATTCAGATAATCCAGATAGCTTTTGCCTTCTTCCATTTCGCTTAAGTCTGACAGGGTGAAAAGATGATCATAGAGCCGCGCTTCCAGCGGGATGGCATGAGCAGCAGAAACCCAATGCAGAGTTCCCTTTACCTTGCGTCCATCATCGCTCCAGCCCCCACGGCTCAGCGGGTCATAGCTACAGATGACTTCGGTGATGTTCCCGCTTTCGTCCTTGATCACATCCGTGCAGGTGACATAGTAAGCGTGTTTGAGGCGCACTTCCTTGCCAGGAGCAAGGCGGAACCAGCCTTTGGGCGGGTTTTCGCTAAAGTCTTCACGTTCGATATATAGCTCTCTGCAAAAGTCAATCATCCGTTTGCCGGCAGCGGGATCTTCGGGATTATTCTCCGCTTCCAGCTCCTCACTACCCTCAGGATAGTTGCTGATGGTGAGTTTCAAGGGATTTAGCACGGCCATTCTGCGCAGGCTTTTTGGTTCAGATCCTCTCGCACGCAGAAATTGAGCAGGTCAAAATCCACCATGGAATTGGCCTTAGCCACTCCGATGCGATCGGCAAAATCACGGATGGCTTCCGGTGTGAAACCGCGACGACGCATGCCGGCTATAGTAGGCATGCGGGGATCATCCCAACCCTTTACATAGCCTTGTTTCACCAGTTCCAGCAGCAAACGTTTGCTCATCACGGTATAGCTGAGATTCAGCCTGGCAAATTCAATCTGACGAGGATGGCAGGGCACAGGGAGTTGATCCAAAAACCAGTCATAGAGCGGCCTGTGATCCTCGAATTCCAGAGTGCAGATACTGTGCGTAATCCCTTCCAGGGCATCGGAGACGCAATGGGTATAATCATACATCGGATAAATCTGCCAGCTGTCTCCGGTGCGATGATGATCGGTCTTTTTGATGCGATAGATCACAGGATCGCGCATGTTCAGGTTTGGACTGGACATATCGATCCTGGCACGCAGGGACTTGCTACCTTCGGGAAATTCTCCATCCCGCATGCGGCGAAAGAGATCGAGGTTTTCTTCCACGCTGCGCTCGCGATAGGGGCTGTTTTTGCCTGGCACAGTGAGAGTTCCGCGATATTCCCGCAGCCCTTCCATGCTTAATTCACAGACAAAGCTTTGCCATCGCGAATCAGGATTTCGGCATACTCATAGAGCTTGTCAAAGTAATCCGATGCGTAAAAAAGCTTATCTTTCCAATCCCAGCCCAGCCATTTAACGTCTTCCATGATGCTGTCCACATATTCAAGGTCTTCTTTGACCGGATTGGTGTCGTCAAACCTAAGGTGGCAGCGGCCTTGATAGTCCCTGGCTATGCCAAAATTGAGACAGATCGATTTGGCATGACCGATGTGCAGATAGCCGTTCGGTTCTGGCGGAAAACGGGTAACGATGTAATCGTGCTTTCCGCTCTCCAGATCTTTATCTATGATATTGCGAATAAAGTTCGAAGTCTTCTCTTCGTTGAGTTTTTCCATTGTTGTTCCTTGTTAATCTACTTGATAGAGCGAATATTCTGACTGCGGAAATCAAGTCAAGCGAAAAGACGCAGCAGTTCTCAGATTCTGAGGTTTCCATAGCTCCTTCGCTGATGGCCGATGCGCTTCGTCAATACGCTGTAGGAGGTGACCCCTGTATTTACCGCAGTTCTAGCTGATGTTTAGCCCATAGTGTCCTCGTGTTATGAGGGGATTATGGGATAAATTAGCGCCAAACACAAGCTGAATCAGTCTCAGCTTGATGACCATCTTTGGCTCACCAGCCACATGGAACTCTCTTTAAACCCTCCCGGCTCCGATCCAAGAGGGTTCCGGGAGGCTGGCCCGGGACCAAGAAGCCTGAAGATGGCTTGGGATAGCCGTCCGGTGCCGCTTTGCGATGGATGGGGCTTGTGAGGATAATCTCCACAGCGTAGAGGAATTACACACTTTTCCATGGCCAAAGCGGGAGTGCCTCAGGGGCATTGGAGAGTGATAAAGCATTATAGAATAGTGAGTTCGGGATCCATCAATTGTAGATAGCAGAATTGGCTCACAAACTGCGTATATATAAGGCAAGGATGCTTAGTCATATCCGGCTTGTTGCATCCAGAAAAAGGAAGATGCATGGCCATTAACAAGAAGACCATACTCGTCAAAGATGAGCTTGAGCGCTATATCAAGCGCGACTATCTGGATCGGAGTTTCCGGAAGTCCGGGCTTTGTGCCTATTGTGACCGCAGACAGAATTGTAGCCTCTGTGGTGACTTTGGCCTCATCTATGATTGTGAGGACTATCTGGCTTCCTCCGAAGCCTCCTGCGGGCTAAGCTTTACCCGTTTGGAACAGGTGGAAGAAGAAGTGGAGCATCACGGACTTTGCGCACAGTGCCAAAACCGCGATTTTTGTTCGCTGAAGAACATCAATGGCGGTGTATGGCATTGTGATGAATACATATAGCAGTTTTGACACATACCTCAACACACACACAGGGGGCGCCCGCCCCCTTCCTTTTTGTAGAGATAAACTATCTCGTATGGGCGATTTGCCCATGCTCGAAATCTGATGCATGATTGAGTCAGAAGATAGTCTGCTGTTTTCGGATCGCGCCGAAGCCTTATTTAGGGATGATCAAAGAAAACTATTGACGGATTCTGAAATGCCAAAAATCTGGAGAAAAGAATAATCAACAGGGGTTATCATGAGATTTGCCATAGAGAAAAAGGAACTGCTGCAGAGCATTCAACACTTAGTTACCGTGCTCCGGCCAAAAATGCTTCGCCCATTCTCACCAATTATCTGATTCACGCTTCGGCTGAGAACAGCCTGGTGAAGATCACCACTTCAGACTTGGAAATCACCGTGGTGGTAGAGTTTAGCGCAGCTGTCAGGTGAAGGTGCACGATCGCCGTATCCGCCCGGCATTCAATGAAATCATCAACTATATGCGACGCGATGATCAACTTCTGGCGTCATGAAGAGCTGCTGATGATTCAATGCAACAAGATCGATTTCAATCTCCTGATTGCCGATCACACTCTCTTTCCCGTGGTGCCGGAAGTCAATCTGGAAAACGCCATCACCCTGGAAGCGCAGCTCTTTAACCGCATGATCTCCAAGACTCATTTTGCCGTTTCCACCGATGTGAACCGGGCGGTGCTCACCGGCGTATGCTGGAAGATCATGCTGATATGCACTTAATGGCTGCCACTGACGGACGCAAGGTGGCCGAGATCAAGATCTTGAATGCCAGCATCTTACCTAATCTTCCCCAAAACGAGAGTGACGAAGCCAGCATCTTTGCGGACAGTAGCGAAGCTGGTCTGGAGAAGATCATCCCGGTGAAGACTTTGGTCTTCCTGCAAAAGATCTTCGATAACTCGGTCAAAGAGCTCAAAGTGCTCATTGAGCGCAGCAAAGTGATCTTCAGCTATGGCAAATACATCGTGTTCTCACAGGTGATCGAGCATAAATATCCCGAATACCAGAAAGCCTTCATCGGCGACTTGCCGAACCAATTTACCATCGACAAAGAAACTCTGCGCAATGCCATTCGCCGCGTAGCTCTGGTGGCACCGGACGACAATCTGCGCATCCGGTTTGAGATGGATAGCGAACTCTTTGAAGTGAATACTTCGAACCGTGATACCGGTGATGCCAAGGAAAACCTTGATGACTACAGCTATTCCGGCAGTCACACGGGAGTATCCTTCAACTATAAATATATGCTCAGCATCCTGGACGCCATCGATAGCGAGAAGGTGATCATCAAACTGGGAAGCTCCAAAGACCCGATGATGGTCTACAACACCACGGATAGCGAGACCGAAAAAACCACCTTCCTCTTGATGCCGCTCCGGTCTTAACCGCATAGAAGCTTGAAGATCAATAGTATAGAACTACGTAACTTCAGGAGCTATCAGAAACAGAAGTTCAGCTTTGATCCTTTGGGGAACCTGCTGATCGGAGCCAATGGCTGCGGGAAGACGAACCTCCTGGAAGCGATTGCCTATACCTCGATCGGGAAGTCTATCCGGTATCACAAGGATGATGAACTGATGGCCTATGGCGGGGACTTCTTCGCTGTGGAAGCCACATACACGCTGGATAATGGGAACACCATGGCAGTGCAGCTGAGCTATGAGTCCGGCCGCAAAAGCCTGAAGCTGGATGGAGTTCTGAACCGGCAGCTGAGCTCTTTGGTGAGCATGGTCAAGGTGATTTTATCTGGCTCCGGATGATGTGCAATTGGTCAATGGCTCTCCGCGCTTGCGCCGGCAATACTTTGATATGGCTATTTCGCAGTTGTTTCCGGAGTATCTCGTCACTCTCAGGCAATATCTGCATGTGGTGGATCAGCGTAATGCCCTGCTCAAGCAGGACTTTAGCTCTGCTCAAAAAGCTGTGTGGGATCAGCGCTTTGCCGAGAAACTCTGTGAGGTTTATGCCTTTCGCAAACGCTATCTGGAGATCTTGAATACCGCGTTTAGGGAGTCCTATGCCAATATCTCAGAGAGCTTTCTGGGGCTGAGAGTGGAATATCGCTCTTTGCTCAAGGATGCCTTTGGGGCGGATGAAGAGCGAGTATTGGCCGCTCTGGATGAGATCAAGGGCCGGGAAAAGACCTGGCAACGCACTCTCGTGGGCTCGCATCTGGATGATTACAGCTTTCGCTTTGGTGAACATTCCTTGCGGGCTTTTGCCTCCGGTGGGCAGAAACGCATGGCCGTGATCATCCTCAAGCTGGTGCAGGCCGCTCTCGTGCAAGAACTTACCAATATCCATCCCGTGATGCTTTTTGACGATATCTTCGCGGAGCTGGACACGGAGCATAGCCATCGGATCAGAGAGCTTTGCGGTAAACGCTTTCAGAGCATCATCGCCAGCCCTAAAGCAGACATCAGAGATATCTTTATAGATTATCCGGTGATCAGTCCCGGAGCAGAGTAGATGAAACTGAGCAAGCAGATCTTCGGCTGGATGATGTATGACTTTGCCAATTCTGCTTTTACCACCATCATTGTCACCGTGGTTTATAGCGTTTACTTCATCAACACTGTGGTAGGCGGAGATCCGGGCTATGGTGAAATGCTGTGGGGGAGAGCGATCGGGATCTCCAGTGACCCTGGTAGCGCTAACCGCTCCGATCATGGGTGCAGTGGCGGACTTTTCCCGCTCCAAAAAGAAGTTCCTCTTTATCAATTGCTATCTCACGGTGATCTTCACCGCGCTTTTATACTTCGTGGGACCGGGGCAGATCAGTAAAGGGATGATCTTCTTCATCATCGCCAATTTCGGGTTTAACTCTGCCAATGTCTTTTTACGATGCCTTTTTGCGGAGATCACCACAGCGGAAAACGTGGGCAAAGTATCCGGTTTTGGTTGGTCCTTGGGCTATGTGGGCGGTCTGCTTTCGCTTTTGATCTCGCTAGTGCTGATCAATTATGATGTGCGCTGGGTCTTTCCCATGATCGCGGCTCATTTCTTCATCTTTAGCCTTGTCACCTTCTTCTGGCTGAAAGAAGTGCGACGCCCTTCCAAGCGCACAAACTACTTCAAAGTGGCTTACGGAAGGGTCTTCACTTCGCTGAAGAACATCCGCCAATACCCTCAGTTGCTGCGCTTTATCTTCAGCTATTTCATCTATAATGATGCCATCACCACCGTGATCGCCTTTGCCTCGATCTATGGCATTGTGCGTTTTGGCATGGACACCAAAGCCATGCTCATCTACTTTATTCTGGCGCAATTCACATCAATCCTTGGCGCAGCAGTCTTTGGCTGGCTCACGGATAAGAAGGGCGTGAAACTCTCGCTGTCGATAGCGCTATCAATCTGGGTAGTGGTGGTTTTATGGGCTTTCTTCTGCTCATCGGCTACCGAGTATTACTTTGTGGGACTGCTGGCTGGTTTGGCGATTGGCAGCTCTCAGGCCAATAGCCGCACTATGCTTTCCATGCTCACTCCTGCCGACCGGGAAGCTGAATTCTTTGGTTTTTTATACCTTGACAGGCAGGCTCTCTTCTATAGTTGGTCCTATATTATACGGATGGATCGCGCATCGCACCGGCGAAATCCGCTATTCCATTCTTACCTTGATTATATTCTTCAGCGTGGGACTGATCCTTCTGCAATTTGTGGACCCCCAAAAGGGCTTACTGGATTCCCGGCTGGCACATACAAACAATATGGAGGAAAAATGAAACAACGCATAATGCTAATCAGCGTAATCGTAATTGCCCTCGCTCTGGCTCTTTCCGGCTGTGGCAAAGGCAAGGAAACCCTGTACATCTTTAATTGGAGTGATTATATTGATCCCTCCATCATAAGTGAATTTGAAGCAGCCAATAATTGCAAGATCAAGTACAGCACCTTTGATTCCAACGAAAACATGCTCACCAAAGTGAAGAGCACCACCCAGTCCTTTGATCTCATCTTTCCCAGTGGAGACCACGTAAGCATTCTCAAGGAAATGGACATGCTGGAAGAGCTGGACAAAAGTAAGCTGACAAACTATGCCAATCTTGATCCGGATCTTTTGGCCAAAGCCCGTTCCTTTGATCCCGAAAACAAACACTCCGTGCCTTACGCCTGGGGGCTCACCGGCTTGCTCTATAACAAAGAGTATGTGCCGCAAGAGATCGTGGCTTCCGGTGGTTGGAATATCCTGGCCGATAGCTTCTTTGACGGTAAAAACAAGATCACTATGCTGGATGACGCACGGGAAGTGATCGGCGCGGCTTTGATCTACAGTGGTTATACCGTGAATGACACTTCAGACGAAGCAATGAATGCTGCACACGAAGTGCTGAAAATCTGGGATCGTAACATCACCCAGTTCGATAGCGATTCCTATAAGAATGAAGTGCCGGATGGCACCACCTGGCTGGCTCAGGCTTACAACGGTGATGCCTTGCAGCAAATGGCAGAAAATGAGAACCTTGGCTTCATCCTGCCCAAAGAAGGTGCCGCCATGTGGATGGATAACATCGTGATGCTCAAATCCTCGAAAAGTAAAGACTTGGCCTACAAGTTCATCGATTTCATGCTGGATGCGAGATTGCCAAGCGTAATGCCGAATACACCCAATATGCCACGCCGAATGAAGCCGCGCTCAAGCTACTGGATGAGGAATTTGTAAGTAACTCCCTGATCAACCCGGATGATGAGTATCTGGATAAATGCCACATGATCGAATACCTGGGCGACAGGATCAAGGGCATCGATCAGATTTATGAAGCAATTAAACTGAACTAAAGGAACTATAAATGGACAATCTCGGCTCACTCTCCCGCAGCCATTACAGCACTGAGCTTGCTGTGCAAGACATTGATAAACGCGTAACCGTCATGGGTTGGGTGCATCGTCGCCGTGACCTGGGCGGGCTCATCTTCATCGATCTACGCGACGTGAAAGGCCTGATTCAGATCGTGATTCACCCTGAAGCCACAGACATCTTTGCCAAGGCCGAAAAGGTGCGTAATGAATACGTGCTTGCGGTCACAGGCACTCTCTCTCAACGCTCTGAAGGCAATATCAACCGTCAGATGCCCACCGGAGAGATCGAAGTGGTGGCAGAAGAGCTCTATATCTTGAACGACACTCTGCCCTTGCCGATTCAGATCGATGGCACCGCCATGGCTGATGAGGATTTACGCCTTACCTATCGGTATCTGGATTTGCGTCGTCCCAAGCTGCAACAAATCCTGATTACCAGAGCGAAAGTGACCAGCCTGATGCGCAGATTCCTGGACGCAGAAGTTTTTACGAGATTGAGACCCCCATGCTGATGAAGAGCACTCCCGAGGGTGCCAGAGACTATCTGGTGCCCAGCCGTGTGCATCCTGGCAAGTTTTACGCCTTGCCCCAATCCCCGCAGATCTTCAAACAACTCCTGATGATCTCCGGCTTTGACCGCTATTATCAGATCGCCCGTTGCTTTCGGGACGAGGATCTGAGAGCGGATCGTCAGCCTGAGTTTACGCAGCTTGACATTGAACTGTCCTTTGCCACTATGGAGCAAATCTTTGATCTCCTGGAACGCCTGATGGCAACCATCTTCAAAGAGGTTTTGGCGCAGGATTTGCCCACCCCCTTTACCCGGCTTAGCTACAAAGAAGCAATGGAGCGTTTCGGCTGCGACAAACCTGATCTGCGCTTTGGTCTGGAACTGAAGGATCTGTCCGAAATCCTGGCCACCAGCGACTTTCAGGTTTTCAAAAGCTGTCTGGAAAGCGGTGGCAGCATCAAAGCCATCGCCATTCCCGGAGGAGCGGAGTTTTCCCGCAAGCAGCAGGATGAATTGGTAAACTATGCCAAACATCTGGGTGGCAAGGGTGTAGCCTTTGCCAAAGTGGGTGAAGGCATCCTGGAAGCGGGCATCAGCAAGTTCTTATCCGAAGCCGAAGCCACCGCGATGATCCAAGCCACGGATGCTAAAGCCGGTGATCTGCTGGCCATCGTGGCGGATGAATGGGAAACAAGCTGCAAGGTATTGGCCGGGCTGAGAAACCAATTGGGAGCTCAGCTCAAGCTCTATGATCCCGCAAGCTTTGCCTTCTGTTGGATCACGGATTTCCCGCTCTTCAATTGGGACAAAGATCATCAGCGTTGGGAACCCGCGCATCACATGTTCACCCTGCCCAAAGAGGAGCATCTGGCATACTTTGATGATCCTGCCAGGATTGGCGAGATTCAGGGTCAGCTTTACGACATGGTTTGCAATGGCATGGAGCTTTCCAGCGGTAGCATCCGTTGTCATCGCTATGACATCCAAAAGAAGATCTTTGACGTTCTCGGCTTTGAAGAAGCTGATCTGAAAAAGCGTTTCGGCTTCTTCCTGGATGCCTTGAAATATGGCACTCCTCCGCATGGGGGCATTGCTCCCGGCTTGGATCGCCTGATCATGATCCTCACTCAGGCAGATTCCATCCGCGACGTGATTGCTTTCCCCAAGACCTTGAGAGCCACAGACTTGATGAATCAGGCACCGAGTGAAGTGGACGAGATTCAGTGGAAAGAACTGCATCTGAAGTTCGAAGAATAATCACCCTGAGCAGCGGAGAATCCAGGGGCTCAAACCTCCTGGCCATCCACCGCTATTTTACGGATGCTGATCTACCGATTGGCATCCGCTTTGCCATCTTCAGCAGTGCCAGGGCTCCGGCCATCAGCGCTTGTGAAGAGCAGGGCATCGCGCATAAAGTGATCCCGGCCAGGGATATGCGCTATTTTGAAGAGGAGCTGACAAGTCTGATCAAGAGTGAAGGCATCTGCCTGATTGCGCTCTGTGGCTTTATGAAACTGCTCTCGCAGGACTTCATCGAAGGTTGCGCTATCCCCATCCTCAACGTGCATCCTGCTCTCTTGCCCAAGTATGGAGGAAAGGGGATGTATGGCTCAAATGTACATGAAGCAGTCTTTGCTGCAGGTGAACAGCGCTCCGGAGCCACCATCCACCTCGTTGATCCCATTTATGACCATGGCCGGATCATCGCCCAGAGAAGTGAGGACATCTCAGCCTGCGCTTCTGCCGCGGAGATTGCCGCTAAGGTACTCAAGATAGAGCATTATCTCTATCCCAGAGCAATCGCGGATCTGCTGCTAAGGCCTAAAATCAGAATCGCCATGGGCACTTTGGGTTGTAAGACCAATTTCTTTGAATCCGCCTCCATCTTCGAGAGTTTTATGCATCCCGTAACAGAGATTAACGAAGCTCCGACAAATCTTGGCGGTACAGCGACCGCCGGTACAAGTAGGGGCGCTCGCCTGAAGCGCCCTTTTGTAGCGGAGATTAACGATGCTCCGTCAGTAGTAGATCGTAGCTTCGGAATTGTGCGTTACGACGCGGAATTGGTTGATTTCAACAGCCCTGCCGACATCTACATCATCAATACCTGCACCGTGACCAACCGTTCGGATTACAAGAGCCGTAATCTCATCCGCAAAGCCTTGGGAAAGAAGGAACTGAACCCCCTGGCCAAGGTCGTGGTAACCGGTTGCTTTGCCCAGAGATCCATGGATGAAATCCAGGCTCTGGGTGATATTGATCTCATCGTGGACAATCAAAACAAACTCGATATCGCCGCCATCTTGCAGGGACAAGAGCATCTATGGCAGGACATTATGAAGGCTGATGCATTTGTTTACCGGCCGGTGACGAATATGCTGGAACATACCCGAGCCTTTCAGAAGATTCAGGATGGCTGTGATTTCTATTGCTCCTATTGCGCTGTGCCTTTTGCCCGTGGGCACAGCCGCTCTGCTCGTTTTGCCGATGTGCTGACCCAAGCCCGGCTCTTTGCGGATTCCGGTTTCAAAGAGATCGTGCTGGGAGGAGTTAACCTTGGCTTGTATCGTGACGAGGGCAAAGACCTGGCCGATGTGCTAAGTGCCATGAGCGAGATTCAACCCTTACGCCTGCTCCGCATATCCTCGATCGAGCCGCAATTGCTCTATGGTGATCTGCTGGCCAGATTGAAGGACATTCCCAAGCTCTGTTCGCACTTCCACATCCCTTTGCAGAGCGGATCGGACGCCATCCTCAAGCGCATGGGACGGCGTTATGACACTGCTCTAATCCGCAAGCTGACTGACGATATTCTGCAAGCCTTTCCCGATGCTGCCATCGGCTTTGATCTGATCACAGGCTTTCCGGGCGAGACGGAAGAACACTTCCTGGAGACCTATCATTTCCTGTCTGAACTACCCATCGCCTATCTGCATGTGTTCTCCTATTCACGCAGAAAAGGTACTGTGGCAGACAGCATGCCGGATCAAGTGCCAAACACGGAAAAGACCAGGCGAGCCGGCATCCTGGGCAAACTCAGTGAAGACAAAAAGCTGGCCTATCGGGATAAGCTGCTGAATATGAATGCGTTGCTCTGCGGTGTAGCGGAAGCGGATAACGAAATCCTCAGCGATCATTACCTGCGGGTAAGATTTCCCCACTCTGTGGAGCAGGGCAGCTTCGTCTGTGGTAAAGCGCGAGAGCTGGACTTTATCTAAGCTATTCTCCCGCATATATCTGCTGCTGTATTTGACCTCTGCCCTCCGGCCATTCTTTGCTCCTTAGTTATCGTCATGATACGGTGATGATATGGTGATGAAAATCACCACATCATCACCGTATCATCACCGTATATAGATAAGGGCGGTATCTGGGTTGGACAAAAAGGGCGGGGCTGTTCCACACTGATCATCTGAGGGGGAACAGCCCCATGTCAATCTATTGTACCGTTATTCTTCGGCTGATGCTTTCTTTGCCATCCACTTTGAGGCGCAGGATATAGACGCCACGGGATACTGCCTTATGCTTTTCGTCTTTGAGATCCCATTCATAGCTGAAGTCACCAGCGGACTTGCTGCCCGGGGGCTATGAATCCGCGAACTTTCTGACCCCGGATATTATAGATCTCGATCTGATGTTCCTGATGCGCAGGCAGCTTCATATCGATGCTAAGAGCATGCCGGACGGGATTGGGATAGGCCGTGAGCTGTGCCTTAGTGATGGGAGGAGTAAGCGGATCCTCGTTTGAAACCGGAAGCTGTTTTCTGAGGTGAGTGATGTCACCCCAACCATCGATCTCAAGCTCGCTGGTGTTTAACCAGAGAAAGATATCCAGGCTGCTATTGCTCGCGGGTTTCAGGTGCAAACGGCTATTGACCAGGCTCACATCAGCGGCTAGGAACCAGCTATCCAGTTCCTGCAGCGTGCCATCGGGCAGAATTTCGTTGAGCACTTGCATGCCCCCCTGATATCGGGCCAGGATGCGCCGGCCATTTGGCATGATGCAAAAGGCTTCCGGCATTCTTACCGGGAAGCTTGGATAGATGAATGAGGACACTATCTGGGGTGGATCAGCAGGATTGATCTCCGTGATCACGGTGAAGCCCTCACCGGTATCCAGCTTTCGATATTGATGCAGCACGGGATGATTCTCCGGGCTCAGTTGCACATTCACGATCAGGCCTGGTCTCGGTTAAAGCACTGAGATCAATACCAGGATTTACCCCATCATCATAGAGCAAGACGTCATTGGCAGCATAAACATAGAAACCATTGCGCGCGTCCATGCTTTTGCTTTGAACGGCTTCATTGAATACTGCTTTACCAATAGTCTCAAATGAGTAGGATGTTTCATTTAATTTATTAATGCTTATGCCATATTGCATTACACGGGCATAGAAGTTATCAGGTTCCAGATAGAAATGGGTTCTAAGATCAGGATAATATGCTTTTTTGTAACCGGTACCACTACCGGCGGCTCCGGGAAAGTTGCGTGACATCAAGCCCAACTGGTTACCAAAAAACGGGATCGGGGATGGCCACAGGATTGGTGGGATAGCCACATCTGTCTGTCTCTGGGTCCCATACACCGGAGTGGGTGGGGTACTCGCCATCGTTGTATGAGCGATGCATAAAACCACGTCTTCTTTGGTATATATTGCCCCATAAGTTGATTGTGCCGCGTTCCAGGTAAGGATTAGGTTCCGGCCAGAGTGGGTTGTACCATGGCAGATCAAGCCGCTGTTGGCCTAAGGCCGGACTGGGCCAGGGGTTAGCCGCAGTTTGAGGATAGTATCTTCGATGCAGATCGATCCAATCAAAATGCACAGTTTCCTGAGTCCCATCCGGATATTGTATGTTTGCATTCACGGCTGGAGTGGAAGGATGCGGATGCTGATATTCATAGGTAAACACTCCATCCTTGAAGCTATTACCCATACCGTTCCCGATGGCATATAGATTGGCATAGATATAGTGCGGTTCACTATCAGGGCCACACATCGGATGGATGCGGACGCTGTCCGCCGGGTTTTTGTAACCATATTTTATCTCTATGCTCTTCTCAGATAGCAAACTCACAAAGTCAGTGTCGTTGTCGATTGGATCCTGGCCGGGGACGGTATTGCTAAGTGTGATGTCCCCGATCAGTTTGAGCTTGCCGGAGGAAGTCCAGGTTTGTTTTCCACTGAATACCCCCTTGATCCATAGTTCACCATTCACATAGAACTCACGATCGTTGCATAGCCCACCGGGGAGAGCTGTCCACAAAGTATCCCTCAGGGTAAAACTGTTGACAAAAAGAGAGTCTCCAACCGGTGGGTATTCGTCATAAACGATTGCCTGAGCTCTATATGGTGTGCCGAGTACGCCCTGCCACCCAGAGTAGCTGGATCCTTCTACCTCGATCAAGAAGATGAAATCCTCACCATCACCATTACCGATTTGAATGCCTGACTCTCTGGCAGGATTATCGGAGGGAAAGGCAAATCCAGGGTAGTCTTCGATCAAGCCGGCCGTAAAGACCTGATCCACAGGATAGTTTGATGGAGTAGATATGACATGACCTCCAACTATCACCGGAGCATTGAAGCGAGGCCATCCGTTATTGACTCCGCCCCCGACTTGCTTGATGAATAGATCACCATTGGTGCGTACAATTCCATTTATGTCGTCAAAACCGTAAAAGTATGCATTTGTGTTGTGGGGGGTCATATCATTGTCTGTAAAGTAGAAATATGGCTTTAAGATGTTGTCTTCGCTGCCCTCAATGGTGAAATCATACTGATGCCATTCCGGATAAGCTTGCTTGAGCTTGAATCCTGCTAACGCGCCATTGTGCTCGAACACATACGGTGTAGACTCTGTATAATTCTCAAAGCTCCAGTAGTGAGGTTCATCACCAATGATCCAGGTTTGTCCAAGATCGGGGCTCCGATAAAGACATCCCAGATGTACATAGATAATGTTATCCATTACAGTAAGGGTTGGCCTCACACGCTGCACAGTGTAGTTTGCAACCGGATATTCACTCCAATTAGCTCCGCCATCGGTGCTGATCACAAACTTTACATACTGCCTCTGATTCGGGTCTGCGGTTTGAGTATCGTAATATACATACATGATGGTATCGCCACTGGCATAAGTGGAGAGTTCTCCGCCAAAGTAACCTCTGTTGGTAACAGGATCGGTAGCGCTTAGGACCGAAAAGGTCATAAGGCACAAAACAAGTAAAGCGAACACGAACGTGGCTCTATTAATCATGGTTCCTCCATTTCACATTATGAATTGTAGAGTGTTTGTTTTAATGTGATGCAATATATGTTCCACTTACAAGGCAAATATTGCGCTTGCCTCCTTTGGAGTTATTGCCGCATGATATCTTTAGGCAAGCCGATGAATTATGAAGCAATCGCTCTGTTCTGTAAAGCCCTCAATTTTCGGGCGGCAATGACTTCAAACAGCGGGACTGGGGATTGTAGATGCTTCATCCTGAAGCATAAATGTAGATGCTTCATCCTGAAGCATACAAGCGTCTGGAAGACGCTGATACTTTCAAAGGTCAGGATGACGTTTCCACATTTACAAAGTGTACTATTACACCCTGTCCCAGAGGATCAGATCAGAGCCCGGATGCTTTCTTTGAAGAGCTTTTGCTCGTGTTCGTCGATGTGATCAGGCACAGCAAAATCAGCTAAGAACACTCCTTCTTTCATTACTTCGATGCGCGTGGAGAGTTTGATCGCTTCATCGATGTCGTGCGTGACCAGGATCACTGCCAGGCCTAGTTTGCGCACGATGTCTGCCAGCCAATCCTGCAGAGTGTTTCTGGTGATGGCATCCAGATTGGCCAGGGGTTCATCCAGCAGCAATACTTTGCTTCCAGTCATGTAGGTTCGGGCCAGGGCTACTCTTTGTCTCAGCCCTCCGGATAGTTGCCAGGGCAGATAATCCGCGAAAGCTTCCAGGCCAAAGATGGGGAGTAGCTCAAGCACCTTTTGGCGATGAACGCGGATGTCCTTGCCTTGAACGCGGATGGGGAGCAGGATATTGTCGATGGTTTTGAGCCAGGGAAAGAGGAGGTCTTCTTGGGGCATATAGCCCAGGATGCCGGTTTGACCAGTGATCACCTGATCGTCATAGAGGATGTCACCGCTATCAGGGAGGGATATCCCTGATAGCAGTTCCAAAAGAGTGGACTTCCCACAGCCACTGCTGCCTACGATGCTGATAAAATCGTCTTTTTTCAGCTCCAGATTGATGCCGCGCAAGACCTTACTCAGCTCACCTTTGAAGAGGAAGGACTTATGGATATCGCGGGCAGTGAGCAGCGACATTAATCTTCCAAATAGCTGTTGCTGAAGGCTTTTTCTACATCAATAGGACGGTCGATCAGGCCTTCATCACTCATCCAATTGGCAAAGCCAAACCAGACTTCACTTTTTTGCATACCCCAGTAAGCAGCATCGGCTTGATATTCCTTGGCCAGATACTGCGCGCTGAGCTTTACCTGTTCATAATCCAGTTCCGGCACGTTCTTGATCAGGATGTCGGCAGCTTTCTCCGGTTCGGCAATAGCGAAATCATAGCCCTTTTTCACCGCGCGCATGAACTTTTTGGCAATCTCGGGATTATCGGCCAGGAAGTCTTCACTGCTGATGATCACGGGAGTATAATAGTCAAAGATGGGGTTGAGCTCACGCAAGGGCAGATAGTCGATTTCAATCCCACGCTGCTCTGCCACCACGCCATCCCAGCCGTAATAGATCCATTCAAAATCCGCGTCTTTACCAATGGTGGAGAAGAAATCATAGATGCCGGAGATGATCTTGACTTTGCCAAAATCCGCCTGATGGCCTTCCATCACGTTCTTCAGGATAGCGATCTCAGAGGGGCTGTCCCAGCTGCCGTAGCGCTTGCCTTCGAAGTCCTTGGGGCTTTTGATGTTAGCCGATTTCAGCGAGGCAAAGCCGGAAGTGTTGTGTTGAATCACCGCTGCTACAGAGACCAAAGGAATGCCTTCACTGCGGGCACGGATCACGTTTTCCTGATAGCTGATCCCGAAGTGGCTTTTGCCGGTGGCCACGATCTGATCCGTGATGTTCTGTCCCGGTTGCAGGATCTGCACATCCAGGCCTTCATCGGTGAAATAGCCAAGCTCCTGTGCTACATATAGTCCGGTGTGGTTGGTGTTTGGCGTCCAATCCAGAGTGATTGACACTTGGTGGTTTTCCTTCTTTGCTTTGCCGCAAGCGGATAATAGCAGCAGCAAGAGGATGAGAGAGATGATGGTTAGCTTCTTCATATATGAACTCCTTATCATAAATCATGGCTTTGAATGCGCGCGCGGATGATACTGGCGATGGGTTTCGATCAACCAGCGGGTATCCACGTGAGTATAAATCTGGGTGGTATTGATGCTGGAGTGTCCTAAAAGCGCTTGCACAATGCGCAGGTTCACTCCTGCTTCCAAAAGGTGGGTGGCAAAAGAATGCCGAAAAGTATGAGGGCTGACATCGTGCTTGATCCCTGCTTCCAGGCAGGCTTTTTGCAGAATCTTCCAGAAGCCCATGCGGGATAGCTTCTTACCGAAGCGGTTGAGGAATAGGATGTCATTTTGCTGGAGTTTTAGAAGAATGGGTCGGTGGATGCCCAGATATTGCTCCAGCAGCGGATCCAGGGAGTTCAGGTATGGCACATAGCGCTGTTTGCTGCCTTTACCGCGCACCAGGATCATGTGTTGAGCGGGCACGAGGTCGTGGATGGTGAGCCCCAGCAGTTCCGAGATCCGCATCCCGCTGGCATAAAGCAGTTCCATCATCACTTTGTTGCGAAAGTCCAGGCTATCACGCATGGGCAGGCTATCCACAAGAGCTTCATGTCTTCCACGCTCAAGGTATCCGGAAGATGTTGACCGATCTTGATTTGCGGCACGAGGTCAAAATCCACCAATACAGGAAGATCATTCTCATTCAGATAGCCGAAGAACTGTTTGATCGCCACGCGTTTGCGGGCAATGGAGCTGTTTTCCAGACCCAGCTCTTGCAGGATGCAGAGGTAATTCAGCACGTCATTAGATGAGACCTGCTCCGGTTTAATGCCCTGATAATAGGCAAAGAAATCCTTCAGATCACGCTCGTAGGCCTCTATGCTGTTTGCTGCCATGCCCCGCTCAACTTTCAGATGGTAGAGAAAGCTGCTCAGCAGAGCTTTTTGCGCGGGATCAATCTCCGCTTTGATAGTTTGGAGTTTCTTTGGTAATGCGCACATCGTGGGGATGGGATTCCTTTAGTCCGGCAGGAGTGATTTCCACAAATTCGGCATTGCTTCTCAGATTGTTAAGATTTGCCGCGCCGATGTAGCCCATGCCACTGCGCAGGCCACCGATGAGCTGATAGATATAGTCTTTCAAGGGGCCTTTGTATGGAACCATGCCTTCGATACCTTCCGCTACCAGCTTGTTGGCTTCGGATGAGCTTTGGAAATAGCGGTCTTTGCTACCGCGCTGCATGGCCCCGATCGAGCCCATGCCACGGTAACTCTTGAATCTGCGACCATTGTAGATGATGGACTCTCCCGGGCTTTCGTCACAACCGGCAAAGAGTGAACCGATCATCACTGCTCCGGCACCACCGGCAAGAGCTTTCACGATATCACCGGAAAACTTGATGCCACCATCGGCTACTACAGAGATTCCTGCTTTATCAGCCTCATCGGCACAATCCATGATGGCAGAGAGCTGGGGTACTCCGATTCCGGCAACCACCCTGGTGGTGCAGATTGAACCGGGGCCAATCCCCACTTTTACTGCGTCAGCACCATTGTCAATGAGATAGCGACAGGCTTTGGCAGTGGCCACATTGCCAGCCAGGACTTCGATGTTTAAAGCCGCTTTCACCTTTTGCAGCGCGTGTTGGATGTGGATATGATGGCCATGCGCGGTATCAATCACCAAGAGGTCAACCCCTGCTTCCACCAAGGCTTGAGCCCTTTCAAAGAAATCACCGGTGACTCCGATGGCAGCTCCCACCAGCAGGCGGTTGTTCACATCCTGCACTGCATGGGGATGGTTTTCGCGTTTGAGGATGTCCCGCACGGTAATCATGCCTTTCAGAGCGTCATGCTCATCGGTCAATAGCAGTTTCTCGATGCGGTTCTTTTGCAGGATGGCGATGGCTTCTTCCCATGATACTGTTTCGGGAGCTACGATCAGTCTGGACTTGGGGGTCATCAGATCCTTGACCTTGCGGCTGAGATTTGTCTCAAAGCGGATGTCCCGATTGGTGAGGATTCCTACCAGTTTACCGTTATCGACCACAGGGAATCCTCCAACGCGGTACTGCTCTTTGAGCCTGATTACAGTGGCCAGATCGGTATCCGGAGCCAGGGTATTAGGGATGGTCACCACGCCGCTTTCAGCCCGCTTGACCCGGTGGATCTGATTTGACTGATCCTCGATGCTCATGTTTTTGTGGATGATGCCCAAGCCGCCTTCACGGGCAATGGCGATCGCAGTTTCAGCTTCTGTCACCGTGTCCATTGCGGCAGAGAGCATGGGAATCTTGAGACTGATGTATTTAGTGACATTGGTGCTGAGATCTACTGTGGAAGGCAGCACTTGCGAGTGTTGCGGGATGAGCAGGACGTCATCAAAGGTGTAGGATTTGCGGATCTTCATGGGTTCTCCATCTATCATTTATAAACTTATTCGTGAGTTTGCCACGCGGGAAATCACCTGGCGAAAACCGGGGGAGAAGATGCTGTTTGGTTTACTCTTCAAAAAGTCTTTGGCCAGGGCCAGCTCTTCTTCCGGTGTGCCGGATAATGCCAAACGCAGATAGGCAGCATATTCCGCTGCCAGAGGGTCATCGAATTCGTTTTGCAGCATGGCTTCAGCCTTGTCGATCATGCTCATTCCGATAGCCCACTCCACGGCCAAAAGCAACAGCTCTTCGTCCCGGTTTTCGGTATAGATACTATAGAGGCTGTCCACCCCTGCCGGTTTCATTTGCTGTAATAGGGCGATACCATCAGCGAAGCGTTTTTGCTGCGGTGGCTGCATATTGATGCTGAGCATGTTCAGATAGATGATGTCGTTCGCGTAATCATCTCCGGGATGCTTCAGCATATATTCATTCATCAGGGAGTCGGCATGGGCCGCATTGTTTTGCAGAAAAGCAGATAGGAAGAGCAAGTAATCCCTTTGGGGCAGCACCGGAGCCAGATTCACATTACTCAGCCTGCTCTCGGCACTGGCGAAATTCCCGCTCAGAATGGCCAGCCTGGCCAGCTCAAGCTCCAGTTCCTGACGAGTCTGAGCTTGATTGGCAAAGTTTTTGGCTTCTTCGGTGAGGGCTTTCACAGTTTCGATGTCTTCGCCTCTGGCCATAGCATTTTGCGCGATCAATCTGCGGATGGATACATATAGGGGATTGCGCTGATTGCCCGGATTTTGGTTCCAGAAGGGATCGGCGATGATTTCTCTCAGCACAGCGGAGCTGGAATCATACTCAGCCTGAGCATAGAGGATTCTGGCCACTTCCAGTTGGAATCCCTGCTTTTGGAAGGGCTGATTGTTGCTTCCGGCCAAATGCCTGTAGGCAGGAAGGGCTACCTCGTAATTCTTGAGACGCAGCTGTTCCAGCGCAAAATCCCGGAGATAGG
>JAJOKA010000048.1 GCA_021206555.1 Candidatus Cloacimonadota bacterium
TATTTCAGGTTTATACACCCTGCCCTGGATCTTGGTGGGCTTTGTGGTGACAAACATCTTGTCCTTCATTGTGGATCCCGATCGGCTGGATCTCGTGATGAAAAGAATCGGCCTGATCATCCTTATTGTTTCGTTCCGATCCTGATCTTCAGGATATTCCTGGACACTGTGATGGGCATCAGTGAAGTCCGCTTTCTGCTGCTCAGCATTCTCTGTATCGCCATGATGTATCTCCTGGCCTGGCTTTATGCCCGATACCAGATCCGCCGCCAGAATCTCGACCCCGACAGAGCTGCTCTGTATCTCAAGACCATGGTCACCAATCAGGGACGCAGCTCTGCCTTTGTGGGAGGTGCAATGCTGGCCATTCCGGGCTGGACGGTGGATGCCGCCATCTTCATGGCCATGGTGGGCATCATGCTCTTTGCCGTAATGCCATACATTTTGGCTCACATGAGCTCGAATAAACGCAAAACTCCAGAACCAAAAATGGTCTTACCCTGGTTTCTGCGCTTCTATCCCTGGTTCTTTATCTCTTTTGTGGCAGCCTGCATTATCATGCAAAGACAACCGGATCAAGAGCTCTGATCTGGGAAACTTTGGGGTGATTCTGCGCTTTTATGCTGCGCTCACCATTCCGGCTGCTCTCTACTATGTGGGTAGCGGGATTCATCTCAGGGATCTGAAACTGACGGAACTGCGCAAGCTGCTGGGTTTGACCATTGATTCCGGCACAGAACATTGGGATTGGGTACGCCAGATCTTCAGGCTCACCACGCTATACACACCCCTGCTCTTTGCCATCATCTTTGGCATCCTGCTCTATCTCAGGCTCATTCCCGGTGCCTGGTTTGCCGTGATCATCCTGAATACCGCGCTCCCCATCACCCGGAACCAATATGTTCCTGGTGCCCCTACGGCCTTGATAAACGCGCCACAGCACATTCTGTCACCTGGTCAACCATCGTGAATGTGCCCATCGTGGTAATCCTGATCGAAGTATTCAGCAGATTTCTAAGCTGACTATTCCGGATTGAGTACCGAAGCAGCGCAGTGTGTGAACAAAGGCCACTTACTGACATCAGGGAGTGGTGAAATCTATTATTTTGCCTTTGAAACCCGCGTAGAATACCGGTTCCCAACCCGAAGAAAAGCCCGTGTTTACATACTCTGAGCCCGCTTGAGCTACGATAGAGAATGCATTGTCTAAGACCAGCTCGACCATACCCAAAGCCGCATAACGCCGGATATTGATCGCCGGCTTCAGGGGGTAGTCTTGATAGGTATAAGGCTCCGTGCCACCGGCATTGATCATCCCCGTTGTTCTATCTACCGCCACCCGGCCTGTAGCACTGATGATCAGGCTTTCGTTAGTGCCAGAAAGAAACGCCTGACTGATGGTGACAGGCAACTCACCGGATATGTATCTATAGCGTAGCCTGCCCCCTTTGAAAACATTCTGCACTCCCGTGGCTCGTGTAAACGCCGGGGCAACAGCCAGATACCGCTTCCCCTTCTCCAGTTCGATGGATTTTGAGATAAACACCTTTCCTTGAAAGTTATCCGAAAAAACTGTAAAGAACATCGAAACCCCTGCCCTGAAAGGCAGCCCCCAACCGTAAGCATAGCGGAAGCCTGCGCTGTAATCTTTGCCCAAACCAATACTTAGCCCGACTGGGAGTTGAAAATGCCCTATATCCCCAGAGGAGAGCTGATTAAGAGTATCCAGATGACCCGGCTCATATTTGTGATATTGGTAGAGATTAGTAGTTCTCACCCAACCCCAATTCAGAGTAAGCTCCTCAGCGGGCATGGGCATAGCGTTATAGGGATGGCTGCGATCTATGCAGGTACAGCCGGTCAGAAGCATCAGGCACAGCCAAAGAGCAAGAGTTCTCATCTGGTCAGTTTGCGATAAGTTATGCGCTTTGGTATCAAAGCTTTATCACCCAGGCGCATGAACTTGTTATCTTCATAATCGCTGAAGTTACCTTCAAACCACTTCACCTGGCTATCCCCTTCAAAAGCCAGGATATGGGTGCATACCCCGATCCAGGAAATAGCGATCGTGACTGATCACCACCGCGCATCCGGGGAAAGAGAGCAATGCTTCTTCCAAAGCGTGGATGGTATATACATCCAGATCATTGGTGGGTTCGTCCAAGAGCAGCACGTTACCTCCTGCCTGCAAGGTGAGCGCCAGATAGGCTCTGTTTTTCTCACCCCCGCTGAGGATATTGATGGGTTTCACGTGTTCCTTGCTGGAGAAATTGAACTTACCGATGTATTCACGCGCCTTGATCTCGCGATCTCCAATGGTGAGCACATCCCGGCCCTGGCCGATCAGATCCAATAGGGTCTGTTCGGATTCCATCATGCGCGCTTGATCCACATAGGATAGCTTCACCGTTTCACCCATTTCAAAGGAACGCTATCGGGCGCGATATTGCCCACGATCATCTCAAAGAGCGTGGTCTTACCCGCTCCATTGGGGCCAATGATGCCCACGATGCCACCGGCTGGCAGGTTGAACTCCAGGTTTTCATAGAGCAGCTTTTCATCATAGCCTTTGCTCACGCCTTTGGCCAGAATTACCTTGTTACCCAGCTTGGGGCCGGGGAAGATGGGCAATTCTTCCGTGCTGCGTTCACGCTCATATTTCTGCTCGGAGAGCTTCTCGAAGTTCTGAATGCGGGATTTGCTCTTGGCCTGTCTGGCTTTAGGACTGCTGCGAATCCATTCCAGCTCATCTGCCAGAGCTTTTTGCCGGCGTGAATCTGCCTTTTGCTCCTGGGCCATCCGCAATTGCTTCTGTTCCAACCACGAGGAGTAATTTCCCTGATAGGGAATGCCTTCTCCCCTATCCAGCTCCAGAATCCAGCCCGCCACATTGTCCAAAAAGTAGCGATCATGCGTGATGGCGATCACAGTGCCCTGATACTTTTTCAGATGATGCTCCAGCCAGAGGATGGTCTCGGCATCCAGATGGTTGGTCGGTTCGTCCAATAGCAGGATATCAGGCGCTTGCAGCAAGAGTCTGCACAAGGCCACGCGCCGCTTTTCTCCACCACTGATCACGCCAATTGGTAAATCTGAAGGTGGGCAACGCAGAGCGTCCATCGCCAAATCCAAACGGCTATCCAGATCCCAGGCATTGGCAGCGTCCAGTCTGTCCTGCACCTCTCCCTGTTCAGCCAGAAGCGCGTTCATCGCGTCATCATCCATGGGTTCCATGAACTTCATATTGATCTCTTCAAAGCGAGCCAGCAGCGCGATGGTATCCGCCACAGCTTCCTGCACCACTTCCAGAACAGTCTTATTCGGATCCAGCTGCGGATCCTGTTCCAGATAACCGATGCTGTAGCCCTTACTCATCGCAACCTGTCCCAGAAAGTCTTGATCCAGACCGGCCATGATCTTGAGCAGAGTGCTCTTGCCCGAGCCATTGAGACCCACCACGCCAATCTTAGCGCCATAATAATAGCCCAGATAGATATCCTTCAGGATATATCTTTTGCCATCCACCACTTTGCCCACACCGGACATCTGATATATTACTTTGTTTTCTTCCACAATTCCTCTGAGTATCGTATCTTATTTGTTGTCGTGCTTTTCGCTCTTAATAGGGCATATAATCCGCATAGCGGTTATCACCATACAGGATCAGATAGGTATCCAAATAATCGGTAAACGCGCCATTGACATAATGATGATCGTCCAGTTTCCAATATGCTTCGAAGACCCAGTCATCATATTCATAATCATCCCCGTGCAGCTTGATGAGCTCTTCCAAATACTGTTCTTCCAGGTCAAACTCATCCAGATCAGCCGGGATCGGGATCGCGATCAACCAGCCCACCAGATTCGGTTTACCATCTTCGAAATAAAGCTCCACCGTGATGCCATTGGGATCATTGTTGCGGTGATAAACATCGGGATAAAGAGCGCTCTTCACGAATCCTTCCGGCTTGAGCGCGCTATCTGCCTGTTCGGAACTTATGCCAAAGCGCAATCCAAAGATCCCGGTTTGAGCACAGAGCAGCGCGGTCATAAACATAAAAGAAATGATGATAATCATCTGTTTCATCGTGTCACCTCATGTTTTAAGTTTTGATAAAAAACGGTCATTGCGCAGTTAAAATATGGCATCGCATAGATCAAGGCCAATCCGAAAGTAAACATACTCAAAATCCACCAGCCAATAAAGCTGAGGAACAGTCCAAAAAGCTCCCATTTATGCCCCATCATCATGTTTTTGCTGGCTGTGATGGCACTGCTGGCATCCAAATGCGGATTCTCCTGCATGATGTAAAAGGTCATGCTATAGCTCAGAGCGGCCACGATCCCGGGGATGAACAGCAGCAGACTCCACAGAAATGTGTAAAGGGAGATCAATAATCCCCGCCAATAGCGGACGTCCAAAATCGTTGAAGCCGGCAAACATCTCTTCGATAGTAAAGCTTTCGCCGCGATCCAGCTTGAGCAGGATGCCGGCAATCCCCAAGGTAAGGCGGGCCATAGACCAGGATCCAGGCAATCCCGACAGTCACAGAGCTGATCCCGGATGTAATCAACATGTAAAGTAAAAAGACCAGGATCAGGTTCCCCATATGGGGAGCCATCATCTCTCTGGCACGCGCTTTGATCTCGTCAAATGACATAAGTCTTGCTCCTTATCTTCTATGTAACTCTCTGCTAATCAAGATAAACACTATGGCCTGGAACAGCGCGAAAGCTGCCAGCACCAGTGATGGAACCGCTTTGTAAAAGCTCACAAACTCTGCCGAAACAGGCAGCATACCGGCCAGGCTCACTGCTGTCTTGTATATACTGATGGCGGATCGTATGGCCGAATACATCGCCATTCCCGCAATCCCCAGCCACACTACAGCATTGATGATGTAAGGCAATAAGTTTACTCGCAGCCCCAGATCCGCTTTTTGATTTGCCAGATCCCGAATCCCGATGATGATAAAGGTCTGCGATAGCACAGCAAATG
>JAJOKA010000143.1 GCA_021206555.1 Candidatus Cloacimonadota bacterium
GCTTCCTCCAGGGATGGATACTCTGTCCTTAGTTCCCAATAGCGGGGAATCCCGCCCCAGACAGAATACTCTTCAATGGCTTGCACCGCCTTGATTTCCAAAGCTTCAGCTAACCAACAGGGCTCCATTGGTGAAAGGGATAGGATGCGATGCGCGCGGCCAAACAGAGGGGCCGAACGAGACATAACCAGGCCCTGCATCATCTGTTGCGAACTGCCACAGAGCACAAGGTGATACATGGAATTCTGTTTGAGATCAATGATCTTTTGCAGCACACTGGGCAATTCCGGAGAGCTTTTCACCAGATAAGGGAACTCATCAATGATAATGGTGACGCGCTGCCGTAAGCGGAGATTGATCTGCTCAAACAGAGTGTTCCAATCAGGATATTGGATAGATACAAAGCCGGGGATATGGGCACTTAGCTGATCGGCAAAAAACGCGCGTTGGATACCGGCTTCATTGATGTCGGCCAGATAATAGACCGTGTTTGCATTACTGATATGTTGCAACAAGGCGCTCTTGCCGATTCTGCGCCGGCCATAGAGCACGATGAACCGGCTGTTTGCTTTTTCCAGTTCAGCTCTGATCAGGCTTTGCTCGTGTTCACGATTCAAAAAGTCCATGGATATTCCTCCCCTTGCTTGATAGGAACCACAAAAGCACAGGCATTATGTTTGTCAAACATTATGTTGGCAAAGCATAATAAAGGGTGGCGGAATCTCACCCAGCTTTCCAGGCTATTTGAGACCGCTGCAAGGGCTGAGCCTCACTATCTGCATATCACCATTTTGCGCAGGACGGAGCTTCCATTACGGGTTTTTAAACTCAGGAGATATATGCCATTTGCCACCTTGGAGCCATTATCGTCTCTGGCATCCCAGCTTGCCGTGTGGGTGCCTTTTAAAGCATTGCCGGAGTGGAGGCTGCGCACATGCTGTCCCCGGAGATTATGGATGTCCAGACTGATATTTTGGCTGAAATCAAGCTCATATTTGATCTCCGCGCTGTGAGTTATGGGGTTTGGATAGACGAGCAGCCGGGCCGGTTGAGGGCTGAGAATGGGATCATCATTGTCGATTTGCGCGCTCAGTAGCAGTTCGATGGCTGCCGCGCCCAGGATTCCACGTCCCATAGCATCCATCCAGGGCCGGTTTGGTTCAGTGATCCAGCTATGTCCACACAGGCCATTGGTGTCAAAGACCATCCTTTGATAATCAAAGAGGTGCAATATAACCGCGATCTGTCCGCTGAGTTCCACATCGCTATAGACTTCGAACTCGTTTCGGCCGGGATAGCTGTACATGAGATCACCGATGTCGATCAAGACATTATCGGTGATGGCGCCCATGTGAAAACGCTTGATCTGTGCTGAGACCAGGCCCGGGATCTCGGGATCGCCCCAGGGGTCGATCTTCCAATTGAAAGGCAATCTTATGCAGCATAAAGCGGCTTGAGCCCAGGTTCAAGTCCAGGGCTACGCTGATGGGGATCGCGCCTCTGGAAAATGAAGTGTAGGCAGGATCTTCGGACATCAGATGCACCCAGTTCTCGTTGCTCAAGTTCAATATCCAGAACGCAAGATGAGTGCCGGAACTGAGCCCGGTAGAGCTGACAGCGCTCACGCTCAGGTTTTGGAGCCCGGTGGTTTGCGCATGGGGAGTCCACCATATAGTGTATGGCGCGTCTGTGAGCGTGGCCAGCAGTTCTCCGTTTATATAAAAGCTCAGAGATTGGATATCGCCATCGGGGTGAAAGCTTCCGCGCTGAGCAGGATGGGGCCATTGTGCACAAAGGTGTTTGCCACGGGATCGGTGATGCTGACATCGGGTGGAATTTGCGTCGGTGAAGGATCATAGAAAAAGGATACAGAGTTTTCGTGCAACTGGATGCTGTGGATATTCAGATTTGCGACCCCGCCATAGGGCAGCCAGCAATTGGGATTAGTGAAGGCATTGATGGCATCGCCGGTATCGATGGCGTTGAAGGGAGCGGACGCGATCCGTCCGTTGATTTCCTGAGAGCCATCCGGTCTGTAGATATATACTTCGTCATAGGAGCCGTATTGCGCGCCGCTGTCATTGCCATAAGCTCCATGGCGGATGCGATAGACCAAAAGGCCGGTACCGGGGATGTTCTCTTCAAAGATATCGCTATCCTTTTGCCGGTATTCCAGGACAAAATAGTTGTAGTTGTCACCGGGGATGTTGATGCGGTAACAATTGTTTGTGGGGTTGGAGATGGGCAATAGGGTATAGGTACCAGGCGTTGTCAGGACGGGGATATCCGGGATCCAGCCTCCATACTTGCGCTTCATGTGAGCTCCCATGTGGCCGGTGCCGGTTTCCATCAAGTCCCAGGCTCCCACAGGCGAGATTCCGTCAAATGTGTAGTGATACAAGTCCGGAGCACCGACGACGTGATACATCTCGTGAGTCAAAGTGCGGATTGAAGACTGGGGTTGGGGCTGAAAGGTGTAGCGATTTACAGTCACACCGTTGATGCTGATGTTAACCATAGAGCTTGAGTGCGCCCAGAGCGGCTGAGCCCAGGCAGCGTGTGGGCCCCTGGCGATGAAGCTGACGTTGTCCACGCGGCCATCGCCATTCATGTCCAGATTGATCTCGGTGGAGATTTGTGGTATCACATAGTTCAAGGCATTATACAAAAGCTGATGGAGCCGGGAGTAGCCTTCGTCCTGGTCTTCATAGCCAATGGGATTTGTCGCCGCGTTGTAAACCAGATAGTATGCCCGGGGATGGGTGTCCTGATAGGAAAGATTGGTATCCGGATCGCATAGCGGGTAACTATAGGTGTGAATGTTCATGTTTCCATAGCTCGTCTGCGCGAAGTAGCTGGCAACCGACGCTTCGGGGTAGGGAGCACTGAAACGATCATTGTAAAAGCTGCGGGGTTCTTCAAACTCGGTCTGGTCATAAAAGCGCAGAAAGATGTTGATGTTGCATAGGCCGGCCCGATACTCGGAAGCAGCATTGGGAGCACTTCGGGTGTTGGCGAGGTCAGCTCGCCTGCGGTATTCTTCATCCGAGACATTGATGTGCGGTCTGAACCCCAAAGTGTTGGGGTCAACGCTGCCAACCCGATATTGAGAGGCTCGCGGAAGACCAGCCTTCAGCTCTGCGTAATAGTGATATCCGTTCTCTTCGTGAGCGATGATGGAAAAGCCATCCTGATCATGCAGATGGTTGGCAAACTCATCGCCACTGGCAAAAAGCTGCAGAATGCTGCCATCCGGTTCTGTGACTTCGGTGGGAAGATAGTCAAACCACGCTGCACTGAGCAAGGCCGGAAAGATAAAAACAAGGATCAGGTATATACGCATCAGATCACCTCTATGGTTGTATTTAAAGTAGTATGCTAAAATATATACTAAGCAATATGCCGGACTCAGGCAAGCTGTTTTCATCTGCAGGCAGATCCGGGCTTGAGATATGGGATATTACTCATATCTGTCAGCCCCGGTGCCATCTTGCGCCAGATCGAGTGAGACAAAACTGCATAACCTGCAATTTTCTCTTGACTGATATTAGCCCACAGCGGAAGGTGGTCTTTAGTAAAAAAAAGGTGTTTGTGAATGACTCTCAGAGATATCGTAGCTTTATTGGAAGCTGAAGTTCTGTATCCCGAGGCTGATCTGGAGCGCGAGGTACCGTGTGCCTTTGCTTCGGACATGATTTCGGACATTTTGATGTGCACCAAAGAACCAACCCTGCTCCTCACCGGACTTACCAACAATCAGGTAATACGCCTTAGCGACATGATAGATCTCACCGGCATCGTCTTTGTGCGTGGAAAAAAGCCTTTACAAGACGTGATCGAGATGGCTGAAGAACGCGGTTTGCCGATCATCAGCACGAAGTTCACTTTATACCGCTGTAGCGGGATCCTGTTTAACGCCGGCCTTCGCAGCTGCAAGATATAGTAGCATGGCAGAATACTGGTTTATTGCCGATGGCTTTGAAGAGCGGGTGCGCGAGCATCTGAATAGTAACGTAGAAGCTGAAGTGGATCTGGATTTTGGCATTCCGGAAAAGGATTTTAATACTGCCGGCAAGGGCTCTTCTGAGCTGAAAAACTTGCTCAAACGCTTAGGCGTGGATTCCGATATTCTCAGACGGATCGCCGTGGCATCATACGAAGCGGAGATCAATGTAGCAGCCCATTCCCAAGGCGGCGTGATGAAATCTGCCGTATATGACGACCATATCCACGTGCGTTTTGTGGATGAGGGCCCGGGCATTGCCGACATCGAGCAAGCCATGGTTCCGGGATATTCCACCGCGGATGATCTGGTGCTGTGAATTGGGTTTTGGCGCCGGATTGGGTTTGCCAAACATCAAAAAGAACAGCGACGCGATGCATATTGTCTCCGAAAAAGGAGCTTCCACGCTCCTGGAGTTCATCATATATTTCAGCTGATGCCTTATGAACAAAGCAGATAGTAAGTATTTCCACGCGATTCAGATTCTTGAGGATAACTGCACCGGCTGTACTGCCTGCGTGAGGGTTTGCCCCACCGAAGCCATTCGGGTGCGCGATCGCAAGGCCTCCATCGATCCCTACCGTTGTGTGGATTGTGGAAATTGCGTCAGCGTGTGTGAATTTCATGCCATCATTCCGGCCAGCGATCCCCTGGACATCATTAAAAATTATAAATACCGTCTGGCCATCATATCATCCAGTTTCTTTGGCCAGTTTTCCGAAGATATCAGCTACGCGATTGCCAAGCAGGCCGTATTGCAGCTTGGTTTCGACGAAGTAGCCGAAGAAGCTTCGGTCACCAATTTTATGGTCAAGATGATCCGGGAATACATCCGTGAGAATCGCGATAAACGCCCTATTCTGAGCAGCAACTGCCCTGCTGTGGTGCGTTTGATTCAGGTGAAGTTTCCCTCGCTTTTGCCCAATCTCTTTCATCAGGAAGCGCCGATGAGCATTTTGACCCGCTTTTTGCGAGATAAGATCTGCCGTGAAAAGAACCTCAGTGATGAAGACCTCGGCATCTTTTTGATCGTGCCTTGTGTGGCACATGTGACCGCGGTGCATCAGCCGGAAGGTGCTTACAAACACTTGCAGGATGGGGCTTTTTCCACCGGCATGATCTATGGCAAGGTGCGCGAGATCATCAAAGATGTGCAAAACCACCCGGTGCCCATCGATACTTATCCCCACGGCCTCACCTGGGCCTTATCCGGAGTGCAGGCAGAATTGGTAGATACAGACGACATCCGGGCTTTATCAGTGAATGGGATTGACAACGTGATGGACATCCTTTCCCGGGTGGAGGATCACTATCTGGATCAGTATGACTATATCGTGCTCAGAAGTTGCACCAATGGTTGCGTGGGCGGTTGCCTGAACGTGGAAAATCCTTTTGTGGCGATGAGCCGCATCAAGAAGATGATCAAAGAAGGCAATAGCGTTGATGGCGACATCTCTGAAATGGAGAAGCTGTATCGGGATGGAGAATTCAAGGTAAGCCCCCTGGCTCCGCGTCCCATCATGGAACTGGATAAGGACATCAAAAAAGCCATCCAGAAGATGAAAAAGATCAACGAGTTTCTCACCATGTTGCCGGGCCTGAATTGCAGCGCCTGTGGCAGTCCTACCTGTTACGCTTTGGCCGAAGACATCGTCTTGGGTAAAGCTACTTTGGACGATTGCGTGGTGCTGAAACGCAAGCCCAGTGAAGATGATGATTAAACAAAAAAGGATATCAAGATGATCAAACTTACAGACTATATGACCGCTATCGGCGGCACAAATCATACTCCGGCATTGAATCCGGATGAGATCGAAATCAGCGGAGCTTATGTGAGCGATATGCTGAGTGACGTGATGGGATCAGCAAAACCGGAACAAGCCTGGATCACTATCATGCGGCATTTGAACGTGATTGCCGTCGCTTCAATGACCGGGGTTCCGGCCATCATCTTTTCCAAAGGCAAATATTCCCGACGCGGCTGTGTGCGACAAAGCATTGGAAGAAAGCATCTGCCTGATCAGCAGCAGTAAGAGCACTTTTGAATTATCGGGAATCCTGTATAAACTGCTGGAATCCTGAACCATAGTGAAATAATGCGCAGTTTTCGCGCAGACCTGCATATACATAGCGTGTTATCCCCCTGTGGCGGATTGGAGATGTCTCCTTCCGCGGTGGTGAATAAACTAAAGGAACATGGGGTGGAGTGGTTTGCCATTACGGATCACAATAGCATGGCAAATTGCCCGGCCTATCAAGCAGCTGCTCAAAAGGCTGGACTGCATTTCAGCTGGGGAGTGGAGATCCAAAGCATGGAAGAGATTCATCTCCTGGCTTATTTTGAGGATTCCGCGAAAGCGCAAGCCTTTGACAGAGAGCTATATAAGTCTCTGCTGCCCTTGGCTAACGACCCAGACTACTTTGGGGATCAAGTAATCATTGACGAAAATGAGAACATTTTAAGAGTGGAATCCCGAGCCTTGATAAACTCCAGCATCTGGGATTTGACAACTGCAGTAGAGCAAGTTCTGGCTTATGATGGTTTTGTGATTCCCGCGCATATCGACGCGGGCGTGAACAGCATCATCTCGCAGCTGGGTTTCTTGCCGCCCTATCCGGAGTTTGATGTGCTCGGTATCACAGCCAGACTGGATTTGACCGATTACCTGGGGCACAACCCCGGATTGTCGTCAAAGCAGTTTATGCGAGCCAGCGATGCTCATTATCTTAGTGATCTTGGGCACGCTTATAGCCTGATCCATGTGGCCGAACCCAGTGTGACAGAACTGATTTGGGCCTCTCACAAGGTGGGGGGGCAGATATATAGACAGTGTACAAAATATTGAATGATAGACAAGGAGGAGTTATGGCTGCCGTAACTCAAGAACAGAATCGCTTATACGAGCGGTTGGCTGAAGTAATTGAAGAAAAGAAAGATCTGCGCAATCCTTTGATCGAGATTCTCAGGATCGCCCAGGAAATTTTCGGCTATTTACCGATTGAAGTGCAGGAATTCATCGCTGAAAAGATGAACATCCCTGCCAGCAAGATCTATGGAGTGGTAACCTTTTACAACTTCTTCTCCATGAAACCTCGCGGTAAATACACGCTTAATGTGTGCACCGGAACTGCCTGTTTTGTGAAAGGCGCACCGCGCTTGATCCAGATGCTGTCCGAGGAATTGGGAGTCGGCATGGGTGAAACCACGCAGGACGGACGCTTTACCCTGAGTGCCGTACGCTGTGTGGGTGCCTGTTCTCTTGCTCCGGTCTTTGTGATCGGAGAAGACACATTTGGCCGGATCGACGCAAAAGACAAGATCAAAGAAATCCTCTCCCGCTACGAGTAAAGCCATGCAAGACATCTCTTTGCACCTGCTTGACATCATCGAGAACTCCGTTCGCGCGGAGGCCAAATCCATCAAGGTGCGGGTAATCAACAACGTGAACAAGAACCGTCTCAGGATCATCGTGGAAGACGATGGCACCGGGATGGATTCTCATACTTTGGAGAAGGCACAGGATCCTTTTTATACGTCCAAAGAGGAAAGGATCAAAAAAGTGGGATTAGGCATTCCGCTGTTCAAACAAAATGCCGAACTGGTGGGAGGTTCCTTTAAAATGGCTTCCGAACCCGGCTTTGGCACTGTGCTGACGGTGGATTTTACCTTGGATCATATCGATAGAATGCCTTTGGGCAATCTCAAAGACACGCTTTTGGGCTCGATCATCGGCCATCCGGAAGTGGATTTCTTTATCCACCTGATCTATCGGGATCGCGCCGCGGAGCAATGCTTTCACTTCGATACCAAGGCCATCCGAGAAGAGCTGGGAGACATCCCGCTCACTTATCCCGATGTAATCGAATACATCGATCAATCGCTTTTAGAAGGAATACAAAATACAAACATGGAGGATGTCTGATGAAAACACTGGCAGACCTTAAGAAAATCCGTGAAAAAGCCCAGGAAGATATGAAGCTTCGTGGCGGAAACGTACGCATTAAAATCGTGGTGGGGATGGGAACATCCGGTATCGCCATGGGCGCGCGTGAAGTTATGAAGACTTTCCTGGAAGAAATCGCAGCCCGCAATCTTACCGATGTATTGGTTACCCAAACCGGTGAAAAAGGGCTTTCTTCAATGGAACCGGTAGTGGACCTCATCGAAGAGGGCAAACCCAAAGTAACTTACGGAAACATGAATCCGGACAAAGTGAAAAAAAGTGGTGGTTGAACACATCGTAAATGGCAGAGTCGTCTCCGATTATGTAGTAGCTACCGGCGACTAAAGCAGGAGGATCATAATGTCTCTGAAACGTATTGACCTCTTGATCTGCTGTGGCTCCGGTTGCGTGTCAGCCGGCTCGCTCAAGATCAAAGAACGCTTTCACGAAGTGTTGGCAGAACACAATATCACCAGCGAAGTGAACATCATCGAAACCGGTTGCATGGGGCCCTGTGATTATGGCCCTGTGATGGTTATCTATCCCGAAGGCATCTTCTACAAAAAGGTGACTGTTGACGATGTGGCTGAGATTGTCTCAGAACACTTTGTCAAAGGTCGTCCCGTATCCAGGCTCATGTTGCATGACGAAGAGAAGGCCATTGCCGCGCAAAAAGATGTGCCATTCTACCAGAAACAGGTGAAAGTGGCTCTGGAAAACTGCGGCTACATCGATCCCGAAAGCCTGGATGAATACATTGCCACCGGTGGTTATGAAGCATTGGGCACTGTGCTCACTGAGATGAAGCCCCAGGACGTGATTGACTTGATCAAGGAATCCGGACTGCGCGGACGCGGTGGTGGTGGGTTCCCAACCCACATCAAATGGCAAATGGTGCACGACAACAAAGCTGACGAGAAGTACATTATTTGTAATGGTGACGAGGGTGACCCCGGTGCCTTTATGGATCGTTCACTTTTGGAAGGTGATCCGCATCGCATCCTGGAAGGGATGATGATCGCCGCCTATGCTATGGGCGCAACCAATGGCTTCTTCTATATTCGCGCTGAATACCCTCTGGCCATCAAACGCATCAAAATGGCGATTGAGCAGGCCAAAGAAGTCGGTCTGATGGGCAAGGACATCTTTGGCAGCGGATTCTGTTTTGATGCTGAAGTGCGTACCGGAGCCGGTGCCTTTGTCTGTGGTGAAGAAATGGCTCTGATCCACTCCATTGAAGGCATGCGTGGCAACCCCACGCCCAAGCTCCATATCCTGCTGTGCAGGTCTTGGGGCAAACCCACCGTGGTGAACAACGTGGAAACTATCGGCAATATCCCCACCATCTTCCGCAAGGGAGCAGAATGGTTTAGCTCTATGGGAACCGAAAAATCCAAAGGCACCAAGGTGTTTGCCCTCACCGGTGACATTAAAAATACCGGCTTGGTGGAAGTGCCCATGGGCATCACCTTACGTGAATTGATTTTCGACGTGGGTGGCGGAATGATCGGCAATCACAAGTTCAAAGCCGTGCAGCTTGGGGGTCCCTCCGGTGGTTGTCTCACAGTGGATCACCTGGATACCGGCGTGGACTATGAAAGCTCAAAGAACGCGGTGCCATGATGGGCTCCGGTGGTGTGATCGTGATGAACGACGAGAAGTGCATGGTCAATGTGGCCAAGTTCTTCATGGATTTCTGCGTGGAAGAATCCTGTGGAAAGTGCTCTCCCTGCCGCATCGGACTCAAGCAAATGCTGGAAATCCTGGAGCGCATCACTGCCGGTTATGGCCGTGAAGGCGATATCGAGGAATTGCAGCGTTTGGGCGATTCCATCAGCAAGCTTTCACTATGCGGTCTGGGTCAGACAGCTCCGAATCCCGTGCTTTCCACCATCCGCTATTTCCGTGATGAATATGAAGCTCATATCAGAGACAAGAGTTGCAGCACCAAGGTCTGCCTCGATCTGATGCACTTCGATATTGATAAAGAGCGTTGCATCGGCTGCTCGCTGTGTGCCCGCAAGTGCCCTGTCACCTGCATCACCGGTTCCAGAGAGGAGAAATACACCATCCACCAGGTGGAATGTGTGAAATGCGGCAATTGCTTCGATGTATGTCCGGTGAAAGCCATTGACAAGATACCCGGGATCCATCCCGAAACAGCAGCTCATCGTGCCAATCTGGCCAAAGCTGCGCATAACCATGACGACTAAAAGGGGATAGTATGTACAAAGAAATCTGCGCAAAATATGCCCCCACCAAGGATAATCTGATCTACATCCTTCACGAGATCCAGGATACTCATCCTCAGCATTACATCTCGGAAGAAGCGGTTCAGGCCATATCTGAATATCTGAAGGTGCCGGAAAACCACATCTATGGAGTTCTTACATTTTACTCCATGTACTCCACCAAGCCTCGCGGAAAGAACATCATCCGCCTTTGCGAATCTCCGCCATGTTACATCAAGGGTTCGGACAACGTGCTGCGCAAGCTGAAAAGCATTTTGAACGTCTCCGTGGGCGAGACCACCAAAGACGGGAAGTTCACCCTTGAACTCTGCGCCTGCCTTGGCGTATGCGGCAATGCTCCCGTGATGATGATCAATGATGATGTCTATGGCGATCTCAGTGAAGAGAAAGTGGAAGAAATAATCGACAAGATCAGAGGGAGGAACTGATGAAATACTATCGCTCCCATGTCTTGATCGGAATCAACGAGACCTCCATTGCTGTCGGCGTGCATGCCTTTATCAAGGGTTTGCGGGCAGAGCTCAGCAAAGCCGGTCTCAGTGACGAGATCAACATTTTGGAAACAGGTCCTCTTGGCTTTTTCGGAAAAGGCGTTTGCCTTACAGTCTATCCCGAAAACGTGAACTATGAAAACCTAAAGGCGGAAGATATCCCGGAATTGGTACAGGAACACTTCCTCAAAGGCCGTCCGGTAGCTCGTCTGATGTTGGATACAGTGGGCAAATTCAGCCCGAAGTTCAATTACGAAAGCCGTATTGTGCTGCGTAATTCCGGCATTATCGATCCCGAAAGCATCGATGACTACATTGGTGCCGGGGGGTTACGAAGCCTTTGAAAAAAGCCCTCACCCAGATGCCAGCCCAAAGATATCGTGGAAGAAGTAAAAGCTTCCGGACTGCGTGGACGTGGTGGTGCCGGATTCCCGGCTGGGGTCAAATGGAGTTTCACAGCTCCGCTTGAGGCTGAACAAAAATATGTAGTAGTGAATGCCGACGAAGGCGAACCGGGGACATTCAAAGATCGATTGATCATGGAAGGTGACCCACACCAGCTTCTGGAAGGCATCATATCTGCGCTCGCGCGATCGGAGCCAGTAAAGCTTACATCTATATTCGCGGTGAATACAAACTCTGCATCATGCGTCTGCAGAAAGCTATCGATGATTGCCGCAACTATGGCATCCTGGGCACAAACATCTTTGAAAGCGGTTTTGACCTCGATATCGAGATCAAGATTGGTGCCGGAGCCTATGTCTGTGGCGAGGAAACTGCCTTGATCGAATCCCTGGAAGGAAATCGTGGACACCCACGCTGGAAACCGCCCTTCCCGGGTGTGAAAGGCCTCTGGCAAGCTCCCACTGTGGTAAACAACGTGGAGACTCTGGCCAATGTTCCTTTTATCATCGCCAAAGGCGCAGATGAGTATCGGAAATACGGAACTCCCGAATGCACCGGAACCAAGGTCTACACCATTCTTGGCGATGTAGCCCATCCCGGCCTCTGCGAAGTAGATATGGGAACGACCCTGCGTACGATTATCAATGAATATGCGGGTGGTATGAAAAAAGGCTTCAAGTTCAAAGCCGCTCTGGTGGGCGGAGCCGCGGGCGTGATCCTGCCGGATCGTCTGCTGGATGTGAAGATGGATTTCTCCAGCCTCAATCAATATGCAGCAGTTTTGGGCAGCGGAGCCATCCTGGTAATGAACGAGCATCAGAGCATCGTGGATATGCTCTGGAGCATTCTGCGTTTCTTCCGTCATGAATCCTGCGGTAAATGCGCGCCCTGTAAGAACGGCACGCAGCAGCTCTATCGTCTGATCACCAAGATCAAAAAAAGGTGAGGCACGATGGATGACGTCGAACTAATGCAGATGATCGCCGAAACCATGCAACAAACTTCGTTCTGCGCTTTGGGACAATCCCCGATTATGGCTATCCGCAGCGCTATCGAAAACTTCCGTGATGAATTCATCGCGATAACTAAAGAAATAAGCTAAGAGGAATAGAATTATGGCTAAAAACGTCAACGTTTGGATCGATGGTCATCATCTGGAAGTTCCTGATACAATGACCATCATCGAAGCTGCCGATAAGCACGGGATCTATATCCCCCGGCTGTGCTACCATCCCGATCTCCCGCCCACTGCCAATTGTGGTGTCTGCGTCGTGGAGATCGAAGGCAATCCCACTCCCAAAAGAGCTTGCTGCACACCTGTAGCTGAAGGTATGAAGCTGCATTCAAATAGCAATAAACTGCGTTCATATCGCAAGACATTGATCGAAATGATCCTGTCCAATCATGAAGTAGTATGCCCCACCTGTACTGCTAATAACAAATGCGAACTGCAAACTTTGGCAAACAACCTGGGCGTTGATCCTGATGCCTTGCCCAATATCCTGGAAAAGAAGGATGTGGACTTAAGCTCTCCTTCCATTATCCGGGATCCGAACAAGTGTATCGCTTGCGGACGCTGCATCACTGTATGTAACGAAGTGCAGACAGTTTTACGCTCTCACTAATAGCGATCGCGCATAGGGCTGAAGTGACCACTGCCTTTTGGCATGGGGAATGGCGCAAAGCCCTTGCGTGAACTGCGGTCAATGCACAGTCTATTGCCCCACCGGCGCTCTGCGCGAAAAAAGCGAGATCGACGCTGTGTGGGAAGCTATTCTGGATCCCGACAAACACGTGATCGTGCAGGAAGCTCCTGCTATCCGTGTATCTTTGGGTGAAGAATTTGGCTTGCCTTTGGGCAGTATCACTGCCAAAAAGATGTATGCCGCGCTGCGTAAGATCGGTTTTGATGCCATTATGGATACCAATTTCACCGCCGACCTCACCATCATGGAAGAAGGTACGGAGTGCGTGGCCAAGCTGAAAGCCGGCGAAAAGCGTCCGCTCATCACTTCCTGCTCTCCGGGCTGGATCAAATTCATGGAAACCTACTATCCCGATCTTGCGGATTGCGTTTCCACGGCAAAATCCCCCATGAGCATGTTTGGCGTGCTTTCCAAAACGTACTATGCCCAGGAACACGGCATCGACCCTGCCAAGATCGTCTCGGTCGCGGTGATGCCCTGCCAAGATCGTCTCGGTCGCAGTGATGCCCTGCACTGCCAAAAAGTTTGAAGCCCGCCGTCCGGAACTGCGTGACAGCGGCTATCAGGATACCGATTATGTGCTCACCACTCGTGAATTCCTGCGCATGATCAAAGAAGCGGGAATCGACTTTGCTCACATCAAAGAAGAAGATGCCGATGAAGGTATGAGCTTCTACACCGGTGCCGGAACCATTTTTGGCTGCCACCGGTGGCGTGATGGAAGCTGCCATTCGCTCTGCTTACACCCTGGTGACTGGTGAAGAACTGGAAGATATCGAGATCGTCGGCGTGCGTGGCCTGGAAGGCGTGAAAGAAGCCACAGTGAATGTCCCCGGCTTTGGCGATCTGCGCGTCTGCGTGGCTCATGGACTCGGCAATGCCCGTTTCGTGATGGACAAAGTGCGTGAAGGCCTAAAAACCACGGGCGAATCACCCTGGCATTTCATCGAAATCATGGCCTGCCCCGGTGGTTGCGTGGGTGGTGGCGGTCAGCCTTATGGCAACGACATCGCTTCCCGTGCCCGTCGTGGACTTGCGCTCTACGAAGAAGATCGCAATTTGCCTGTGCGGAAATCTCACCACAATCCGGAAGTAACCCGCATCTATGAACGCTTCCTGGGAGCTCCAAATTCTCCCCTGGCTCACAGGCTGCTGCACACCCACTATTTCAAACGCAGCATCAGCAATGGCCAGGTAGTGGAAGAAGCTACTCACAAACATCACTAAAAGCTTATCCCTTCCAAGGATAAAATAATCAAGCGTGGCACTCATGACCGAGTGCCACGCTTTTTTGCAAACCTGAAGCTTATCTATTTGAGTCGATCTTTGCAGGCGTAGTGAGATAGTATCTTCCGCCCTGTTCGAGATATAGGTCAGATTCGTATATGTGTTCGATCATGTAGTCTTCCAAGCTGTTGAAGAAATCCATACCCAGAGCATTGAGAAGGGAAACCACATAGCCGGATAAACCGGATTTATATTCGACCAATCGCACCCGCATCCAACGGCCCCAGGGAATCTGAGTCCCGGTTTGAGCGACGTTATCCCCTTTCCCGATATAGGAGTCAGCAAAGTATATAAACGCGTTATTAGCTTTGTCTCTGATGTCCACACCGATGTTGGCTCCAGGTCCGTTGATCAACCAAATAGCTGAGCCTTGAATAGTAGCGGGAATGAAGAATATCTCGGTATTACCTAGGATGTTTGGATCCGGACTAAGGTGAGCCACAAGATCCCGATTGGCATCTGTGACAGTGACTTTTGTGGGTTCCTGGGAACAAGACAAAATGCTGATTGCAAAGCACAGCAGTAGAAGAATCTGCCAAAGCCGTCCTGAGATAATATATGAGTAAAGCACATTTCCTCCTAATTCTTTGAGAGTATCCTAAAGACTTCGCTCTCAGGAACACCGGCTTCCAGTGCCAGAACCTTGTCCAATGCCATCCGGCTTGTAGCTTTGTAGGCATGCACCCGGTAAAACATGTGCTGAGCATGGTTGGCTACCTGCTGGTGCGTATATGCGGTAGCTGTGGTGATACCGTGGAAATAGTATTCTCCATCGCTGGTGGTAGAACCGTTGTAAAACACAAGATAGTAATCCGGACTGAAGGGTGTGTTCAATATACTTTGGGTTACGGGATTCCAAGTAATCACAGCATTCACTCCCTGGAGTGTGATGGATACATTCTGCGGTTCCTGGGGTTGGGGATATTGCGCTGTGCCCAAAAGATTTACTGGCAATGAGTTGTTGTTTACCGAGTTGTTCAAGATATACAAGGTATCCATTACCTGTCCATCGCTTTGCGGTGAAAATATCACTGAGAAACTGATGCTTTGATTGATCGCCAGCTCGATCGGGAAGCTGATTCCGGAATAGCTGAAACCTGGCACCGGTGTCCCGAAAGCTATCCCGGATAGAATCAAGGGTGAAGTGCCGGAGTTTTTGATGGTTACAGCTTGCGCAGCAGAAGTGGTTCCCACCCATTGTGAAGCGAAAGTTAACTGATCTGGACTCATAAGGCTGATTCTGGGTCTGCTCTTGAGCAGAATTCTTCCATCCTTGGCCGGTACTGTTATCTGAGTGCAGCTATTGCCGCTATTCACCACAGGGTCCTGGGCACCGGCAATCCGATAATACGTTTCCGGCAAGTTGACCGTGATCGGCGATGTGCCCGGATTGCAGATTACCAATCCGTTTTCGAACTCTCTCATGGCCGGGAATCCGCCATATAGCGGACGCATAGAGATGTCATCAAAGCTTACCATCCCTCCCGCCTGCGCGAGATGGAAGGTGAACCTGATTTCGCTTGCCGGATACGCAATACTTGTATTGGGGCTTACGATGAACTCATATTCTTGCCAGCTTGTGTCCAAATCTATCGTCTGATTTGAAATCAACCAGGGGTAATTGGGTCCCACATCACGCAAGATGATCATATACATTTGCCTTGCGAAGCTTGCCTTGGCTCTGAAGCTGATTTTGTAAAGCTGATCAGGCAAAAAGCTCAAATTGCTGTTATTCAACTGCTTGAGAGCAATCTCGTAGAAATTTGCATCCGTAGGATTTGGATGGGGGGTGGTGATGTTCACCACAGCATAAGGATTTCCGCTACCGGAGTTAATGGAGAGATTAGCGCTTGCGGGCCAGTGCACTTCCAGTTCCCAACCATTGGTGCCATTGCTGAAGTTGCCGTTTGTAATCTGCTCACTTCCTAATTCCAGATACTCTTCCAGGGGCTCTCCCAGATCTACATCGAACTCATCATACCACCACAATTGACCATGATTAGTTGGCCCAAAATCAAAGCCATAATAGGCATCACCCAATAAAGCAGTGGTTAGAGTATAGCGCATTTGCTGATAGCTGTTGCTGGCCCCGGCTGCTTGCACCATGTTGTAGCGAGGGTTTTGAAAGCTGGTTTGCAAATCATAATAAGTGCCCATCAATTCGCTCCAGGTCATACCAAATCCGAAGCCTGGGTCAAAAGTATCATACTCTTCAAACATGCCGCCATTCAGTGATTCACCATATATGTAGCCGGGGTTTCCCACGACCGGTTTAGTAGGGTTGCTTGCTTTGACTTCCGCGATAAAGGGACGCAATCCTGCCTGCCATTGCTGGTCTCGCCAAGAATAACCATCAATAATCCCATTACGGTCACAATCAGTATCAGGGCAGCTGTCTGAGGGAATCGAATGATAGCAATTATCCAAAAATACGCCATCCCAAACAGGTTACTCAGCACGCTTTGATTTATGAACTCATGCAAGTGGTCAGTCCAGGTCTTCCCGTTAACCACTGGGCAGTACAAAGTGCAATTCAGCATCCAGGTTCCCGGCCAGTCAGAAGCATGCTCTCCGGTGCTGGTCATCAACCACCAGTCGTTTTGAATGCTCTGTCTCAAAGCGCGTCTCAGAGGATAACTGGCAGGGCTGGGGTTTGGCTCAGAAGTGATAGCTCCCACAGTAATGTAGGCCAAGATCACGATCGAAGGATTCACAGCTCGAATCCCGGTGATCAGAGCCGGATTGATTGCGCCCAATTCCATGTCGAGCACAAGTAGGTCATACCTCGCCAGTTGAGGGATCATTGTGGCGTTCTGTGCCGGGTAGATATGATTCAGATAGTAGTTTGCCAGGCGAGGGTAGCTATTGTGATCGCGGGTCTGCGCCCACAGTGAGCTGAGACAGATAAAAACTAGCAGTAAGCATGTCCTTTTCATTATTTCTCCTCATTTACCGATATAACTCGGTGGATTATGATCTCTATTGGGGTTTTGGCATACTTCACACAGAAACTCGACAAAGCTGTCTTGACCCGCCTATGTATAGCATTAATGCAAAGGGCTTATTTTGGCGCATTAACATTTCTGTCAAGAAGGATTACGTTGATTCGAGAAATACTGCGCCGAAGTGATGCAATACAAGGCCAAGCCCCCTTTTGGCTTTTGTGCCTCTTGTCAGTCTCTTGAAGGCCTCCTGAATGGGACTGGAGAGGGTTTCGGGAGAGTGACAGGTGCTTGTCAGGCCAGCAGAGTGATCCGGGCTTCCGATTCAGCTCCCGAGAATCTTCTTGACAATAAAATCGCAGTTACTAAAGTGAGTTTTGAAGCATCTAAGGGAGTGAAAATGAGACGAGTAGGATTGTTTCTTTTGTTTATAGTCTTGTGCGGTATGCTGTTGGCTTACCCACAGCCCATGGGCCGCCTGGGGGGGGCGAACCCTCTGAATATCTCTGCGCTGAGCTTTTATGGTTCCAAACTGTACACGGCTGATCGTACTCGCAACGAGATATATATGTACGATCTCAGTTTGGGAAACTGGCAGGCGACGGGGATCAAGTACGCGCTTCAATCGCAGATCGTGGACATCTATGTGGATGAAGGCAAAATCTATCTGCTGGACGCAAAATCAAACAGTATATTGACTTATGACCTTCAGGGTAAGCTGCTATCTCAGATCAATACCAAAGGGGTGAAGGAGCTGGGCTTCAAAAAGGCGAAACGGATATTGGTCAATTATCAGGGCTTCATCTATGTCATGGACAGCGCAAAGCTATATGCCTTGAGCCAGGAAGGGATGCTGATGGCGAGTATTGACCTGGAAAGCCAGTGTCGATGAGCCTGGGGGAAGATCAATTGATCAGGGTCTTGCAACATACGAAGACCGGCAGTGAGATCGTGGTCTATGATCTCAATCTGGTCCGAAAGTCCCGCACAAATCTTGCCAATCTCGAGAAAAAGGCTAACTTCATCATCGATTTTGCCGTGAATCTCTGGGGCGAAATGCACGCGATCAACAGCTCTCCGGTCAGCATCATTAAATACGCCTCAAACGGTAAGGTCATCCCCGATACCCAGTTTGGATCGGTGAGCAAAGGCAAAACCGAAGGCGCATTTGAAGCTCCTGCCATATTGAAATGCGGAGCCTATGAAAATAGCTCTTTGATGGCGATTTATGACGCAAAGCAAAGCGCGCTGCACTTGTTTCAAGATACTGAACCGCAGGTGAATGAACTGCTGGGCGCCCCACATATACCGTGCGACCTTCTCTGGTGGATAGCAAGTATCCTCTGGCCAGGGACTATCTGGCCACAGCAGATTACATCTACACGATCGGCAATATGCAAATGCCGAATACGAAGGGCAAGCCGGGTCCTGCCATTATCAAGGCAGATCGCGCGGGAAAGGCCAGTTACGTGCTTTATTTGCAGAAGTATAAGGACAAGAAGATCAAAGACTTTACCGCGCTGGCTCTGAGCGGAACCAAGCTCTATGTGCTGGACGGAAGCTCGAGCATGATCCACGTCTTCAATGCTGAAGATGGGGCCTATCAAAAGAACTTTGGTGGTAAGAGCATGCTGAATCGGCCGTCTTCGATGGTGGTCGCCTCAGACGGCAATCTCTACGTGGCAGATACCGGAAACCGCAGAATTTCAGTGTTCAACCAGCATGATACCTTTGTCAAAAACATAGAGCTCCAACGCTCCAATCAAGGTCCGATCCTGCTTCGCAGCAGCGGTGAAGACCTCTATTGCCTCACTTCGGACTTCGTAATTCTGAGAATCCCACTGGCAGAGAGCAAACGCGTGATCCAGATGGTCTCGATCAAGGGCATCAGCAGTTTTGATATCATTGCCGATGGCAAGATCGCTTTTGTGGAGAAGGCCACGCAAAAGCTGAGGATTTATAAGGGGAATGTGCGTGAGTTTGAATACTTCACCAAGAGCAGCACCGCGGCTTTCCCGCACTTTGCCGACATCTATCTCCTGCGCTATGATGCCGCGCAACGGAGATTGGCGATCATGGACAGCAAAGCGCCTTCCACACGGTTTCTTTACTTTTACGCGGCTTTGGATGACGCTCAGAGCATCCAAATTGCCCTGGATGATAATCTGCAAACCAAGCTTTCCTGGGAGCGCAGCCCCGGGATCAATAACTGGATCGTGCAGGCTGCTGATGGGGCCGGAACGATTTCCCATTCTGTGTCCCAACCGGAATACGTGGTGATCGAACCGCAGGCAGGGCTGGTCTCATACATTGTATATCCCGTGGCCGATGATGGCAAAAAAGGGCTGATGAGTGAAAGCGTTTCCGACCATTTCTCCCATGCCAGATACCTGTATCAAAGTGGTCAGTTCAATGCCGCGGTCGAAGCCTATCGCCGTTCCCAGGCTGTCATCCGAGACCCTCGCATCGATGGCGAGATCGTCAAATGTCACATTGCCGAATCCGACCGCTTTGTCACCTTGAAGGACTATGAAACGCCCTCAATGAGCTAAGAAAAGCCTCTTTGGTGCAAGGCACAAACACGGCGATCGCGCTGAAAGCAGTGAATATCTATCAGGTGACCCACAACTACCTGGGTGGTGTCAACTATCTGCAGGGAGTGGATTACAAGGCCGATAAAGACCTCCTGGAGCAGTATATTGTGCTCAAGTATCTGGCTGGAGACTATGACGCAGTGGTTCTGGAAGCTGATCGCTATAGCCTGGCCTATGGTCGGGATGAAGACGTAAGGCGCTATCTGGCAGGAGCCTATGAAGCCAGAGGGGACTTTGCTGACGCCCTTAGCGCATATCAAGAACTGGTGGCAAGGGCTCCCAAGTTTGAGGATGAACTGAAGATCGCGGAATTGCAGTTCCAAATGAAGCAATATCGTGCAGCAGAGAGTCAACTGCAACTGATGCTGACCCGGTATTCCACGCAAAGCCTGGATCGGGTTCGCAACCTTTTGGGCAAGTGCAATCTACAAAGCATGAACTACGGTTTGGCCATTGATCACTATACTGCCGCCATTCGCATCAATTCCGATATCGCGGAATACCACCATGGCCTGGGCACTGCCTACGCATCGGATAATAAACACGCGGATGCGCAACGCAGCTTTCTCCGCGCGCATCAATTAGCACCGAATAATGCAGTCTTTGGCTTGGACTATGCCAAAAGCCTGGAACGCCAGGGTGACATCGAAAGCGCGCTCAGAGTGATGGAATCAGTAGCCGAGCAAGTGGCCACAAATGCCACAGCGGTGGATTTTCACGTGCTCTTTGCTGATCTTTTGCGGCAAACAGGAAGAATCCACGAAGCCCTGGGGCAGATCACCAAGGCCAAGAGCTACCACCCGGATGACTTTGAGATCAGTCAAAAGTTTGCCGATATCAGTGCTGAACTTCAGGTGCAAAACCTCTCGCGGGATGTGATCGAGATCCGCCATGTCAACTTCAATCCTGTGTTTCCTTCACTGAATGAGTATTATAAGTCAAACCCCATCGGCAACATCACTTTGTATAACAACCGCAGCACTACCGTAAACAACGTGAAGGTAACGGTTTATGTGCAAGAAGTCGGAATGCGGGCTATGGTCATTGATGTTCCCAGTGTGGTACCCCGGCAGGATAAGCTGGTGGATATCCCGATGGAATTCAATGAGCGCTTGTTTGACCGTGCCCGCACAGTTCCTGTCACCATTGAACTGAGCTTTGAACACGAGGGCAGCAGCTTCAAGCCAAGTGTGCCACCGCAAAATATCCAGATCCTGGATAGCAAGGCCATGGATTGGGGACGTCGGCGCAGCATTGCCAGCTTTGTGAATCCGCAGGATAACAATCTTAGCTTTTTTGTGCGGCAAAACATCGTGCAGGCCTTTAGCGGAGAGCAGAGTAACATCATCAATCGCAATCTGATCCGTGCGCTGCAGGCTTACAGTTTTTACCGTGCCAATGGCATCACCTATGTCAGCGATTCAGCACCCGCGAATCTGGATGCGTCACAGCTGGATGAAGTGCCCTTCCCGCATCAAATCCTCCAGACCAAAGCTGGAGATTGTGAAGATCTCCTGGTGCTACTAGCCGGAACCCTGGAATCAATCGGCACGCGCACTGCTTTGATCGACGTTCCGGGGCACGTGATCCTGGGCGTAAACACCGAAATGAATGAAGCCGATATCCGCAAAAAATGGCCTGGAGCCGGAGTATTTCATCGAATACAAAGGTTCATTCTGGTTACCCATCGAGACCACCCTGATGGGTAAGGCGGATTTCGTGAGCAGTTGGCTGATGGCCATCAAGCGTTATAACGAAGTGGTGGAAAGCGGGATCATGCCGGAGATAATCGAGTTTAGCGAGGCTCACCTGCTCTATCCGCCCAGTTCCTATAGCAAGGCCATCGATGCTTCCTCCTATCAGAAGCAAAATGATGCCCGGTCTTTCTATCATCAGGATCTGGCCAAGATCTCAAATATGAGCCAGATCAACCGGGAAATGAGCTATGTGGCTGCTCTGGAAAAGTATCCGAGCAATAACTCCGTGCGCTTGCAATACGCGCTCTTTAGCTATGATTCCGGCAATCTGGAGCAGGCAGAAAGGCTGTATAAAGATGCCTTGAACCGCGAGCCGGCAAATTTTGCGGCCTTGATCAATCTGGGTAATCTCTATGCCAAAAGCTCACGCTACAGCCTGGCCAAAGAGCAGTATGAACAAGCTTTGCCACATGCTGCCGGGAAAGAAGACCAAGTGTATCGCAATCTCTGCCTTTTGGAATACCACAATATGAATCGGGCAAAGGCAGTGGAGTATTTTAACAGAATGACCCGCAAAGAGATCATCCGCGAAGTGGATATGCAGATCTATGCGGATCTGGTGAAAACGGGAGACTAAGATGAAACCTATGATTATTCTCATCGCTATATCCTTGCTGGTCTGTAGCATAAGCGCGGAAGTATTGGGCAGCATCAAGTTCTTTCAAGGCACAGTGGAATATAAAGATAGCCCCAATTCCAGCTTCAAAAACGCGGCTCTGAATATGCCTGTGCATCGTGATGGGGTGGTGAAAACCGGCCTGGCTGCCCGGGTCGAGATCAGCTTCAGTAATGGCAGCCATATCAGCGTGGAGCAAAACAAGAGCCTGAGCATCAGCAAGCTCTATGAAGAAGCCAATGCTAGCGGCAGCTGGAGCGACAAGATGAAACGGCAACTAAACAACCTTTCACTCCCCAAGAATCGTGAAGCCAGCTCTGTGGCGGGGATTCGACGCAGCGAAGTGGAACTGGAAAAGGCCAGTGATCTGTATTGGGAAGTGGAAGAACTCGCCGGCATCGAAAGCGCTTTGTCACTATATGAACAAAAGCGTTTTCCCGAAGCCATCAGCCTCTTTGACCAGATCGTCCTACAAGCTCCTCTTTCCAAAGAAGCAGAGCTCAGCCACATGGTGCTGGCTCTGATCTATGAAGAGCAAGGTAACGCCACCGCACGCAGCAGGCATTTATCCAAGCTGCGTAGCGATTTTCCCAAAAGTAGATTTCTTGAAGGCCTGAACGATTGATGATTTTCCGCCACCGAAGAACTCTGATCTTCAGTGCGGTAATCCTCTTTAGCCTGCTGCTGCACACAATACCTGTGGTCAAGCAATTGCTGGGCATTTTGCAGCTGCGCACCTATGACCTGATCCTGGATATCATCAACGCCATAGCGGATAATGACCATCAAGCCAAGATTGATGACATCGTGATCGTCGATATCGATGAGGCCAGCATCAGCCGCTTGGGGCAGTTTTCAAAGTGGCCCAGCCTTTACTTTGCAGATCTGATCGATAGCCTGGCCAATGATGGCCCCGCCTTGATCGCTTTTGACGTGTTTTTTACCGAGTCCGACAGTTTGAACGTTTTTTGGCCAGGAGCGGATGGCCGCGCATTTGGCCCAAAAAGGACTACAGGCCACTGAGCTATTGGCACATTATACCAGCGATCGTGAGCTGGCTCGCGCCATCAGTGAAGCGGGAAACGTATATCTGGCGATGTTCAACAGCTCCACTCAGCTGGATAGCATCTATCTGCCTTCCAGCCTGATTCCCTGGCAGGTTCCCGGCGCCTATGCCAAGACCATGAACAATCCCAAAGCTCCACTACCACTTTTAGCCGAAGCTGCCTATGGCGTAGGTCTGGCTCACATCGAACCTGATGTCAGCGGAGTAATCCACGATTATCAGCTCTTCTTCAGGCACAAGGATAGCCTGTATCTGAACTTCAGCTTCCAGGCAGCCTTGGATTTGCTGGGTACTGATCAAATGATCCAAAAGGCGCAGCCTGCATCTCTTAAGTGATGGAGAGCTGATCGCCAAGCTACCTCTGAGCAGCAATAAAGAGTTATTTTTGAACTACTATGGCAAATCCCGCCGTTTCCGCTATGTGTCCTTCTCCGATGTCCTACAGGGGCAGATCCCTCATCCCTTTTTCGAGAGCAAGATCGTATTGGTGGGCTCTTCCGCAGCCGGTTTGCGGGACATCAAAACCACCCCTTTGGATTCGGATTTTCCCGGGGTGGAGTTGCATGCCACTTTGATGCTCAATCTGCTCACCGGAGATCATGTGAAGTGGTTACCGCCATTCGTGAGCTGGTTGATATCCTGCGTTTTGCTGCTGCTCCTCGCGCTCAGCATCAGGCATCTGAAGCCTCCTCACTCTTTAATGATCTATGTGGCAGCGTCCGCTCTGCTTTTTGGCATCTTCTTGATGAGCTTTGCTTTATGGCGGCTCACCATGGATTACAGCGTATTTATGCTGATCTGGTTTTTGGGCTATTTCAGCTTGTTGGTCAATGAGTTTCAGATGCAGTATGCCGAAAAGAAAAAGGTGCGCAATGCCTTTGAACACTTTGTGCCCAAGTCCGTAATCTCGCAGATCATGACAGTCAATGACCCTCTGCGCGTGGGGGGTAGCCGCAAGACGGCCAGCATTTTGTTCAGTGATATCCGCAGCTTTAGCGGCATCTGCGAGCAAATCCCCGCCGAGGAAGTGGGCGACTTTCTCCATCAACACTTCAACCGCTGCACCAAAGTGGTGATGCAAAACAACGGTACTTTGGACAAATACATCGGGGATGCCCTTTTGGCTCTTTACAATGTACCCATCCCACAGCCCGCGTATCAGCTTGATGCATGTAAAACAGCTGTGGGCATCATCAAAGAAGCGGATGCCCTTCGCCTGGAATATGCTGCCCATCCGGTGCTCAGTTCCTTCCAGATCGGGGTTGGGATTGCCACCGGTGAGATCATCGCCGGAAACTTCGGCTCGGACGAGATCTTCAATTATACCGGCATCGGGGATAAGATGAATCTAGCTTCACGATTGGAAGGCCTGAACAAAAAACTACCACACTTCCATCATCATCGAAGCTGTGACCTATGCAGCGGTAAAAGAGCAGTTTCTCTGCCGCTGGCTGGAATCGCGTGTGCGTAAAAGGTAAGGATGAAGCGCTGGATATCTATGAGCTATTGGTGCCTTTTTCTCAAGCTACTGACAGCAAAAAAAGGCTTTGTGAGCTGTATAGCTCAGGCTTGCAGGCTATGGTGGACTCGCAAATGGATAAAGCGCAATCTGTTTGGGAGCAATGCCGGCGTGAATATCCTGAGGATTATCCCACTCTGCTGATGCTGAATCGGATGAAGGAGATCGACCGGCAATCCTGGGATGGAGTATTCAGGCACGATAGCAAGTAGTCTTGATGCCCTGATTTGATCCTCGCCCTGTCCCACTCTTAATTGCTGCAAGGCTCGCGCTGGCTTGCAGGCTTCACTTCCGGCTCTGTATTACCTCATGTCCTCCTCTTGGCATGAGGCGATTATGAGGTGATCTCAAGGTAAAACAGAGAGAGACCAATCGGGATCAAAGCGAAATTGACACTTTTCACTTGCTTTCCGCGCTTTATTGCCTATTCTATAGGTAGGATATAAATTAAACACACAAAAGGTGGTTATAATGTTAGATCAGAACACTTTAGATAAATACGATCCGATCAAGAACAAAGCAATGCAATTTATAGATGACAAGGGAAAGCCGCTTTCCAAGAGCTGGAAACCGGCTTTGAGCGATAAAGATATCTATAAGGCCTATGAGGCACTGCTCTTTGAGCGCACCGCGGATCTGATGGCCGTGAGCTATCAGCGCCAGGGCCGGATGTACACCTATCCCCCCAATCTGGGTCAGGAAGCCATCCACATCGCGGCCGGCATGGTAACCAAAGAACAGGATTGGCTGGTTCCCGCTTTTCGGGAATTGGGAGCCTGGCTGGCTAAGGGCGTGTCGCTTAAGGAAATCTTCCTCTATTTCAAGGGAAATGAGGACGGCTCCAGATTCGAAAAAGCTAATCGCATGCTGCCGGTGTCGGTGCCGATTGCCTCGCAACTGATACACGCAGCCGGAATCGGCTACGCGATGAAGTATCAGGGTGAAAAGGACACCGCCATCTTTGCCTATGTGGGGGATGGTGGCACCTCCGAAGGGGATTTTCATGAAGCGTTGAACTTCGCCGCGGTGTGGGATGCGCCGGTGGTTTTCATCGTGCAAAACAATCAGTTTGCTATCTCAGTACCGCTCAAGATGCAGACCCGTTCCATCAACATCGCAGTGAAAGGCATTGCTTACAATGTTCCTTCGCTCCTGGTGGATGGCAACGTTTCTTTGCCATGCATGAAGCTCTTAGCCATGCCAGAGAGCACGCTGTGAGCCGGCAAAGGCCCCTTCCTGATCGAAGCCCGCACTTTCCGCGTGGGTGCTCATACCACCAGCGACGACCCCACCAAGTATCGCACCAAAGAGGAAGAAGATGCCTGGGCGGAAAAGGATCCCTTGAAACGCCTTAAAGGCTACATCGAGCACGCGAAGATCGGTGACTTCAAGAAGGAAGAAGAGCTGATCAGCCAATACAAAAAGCAGATCGACAGCGAATTTGAAGCAGCTGAAAAGCATCCGGAATACAAGCTGGACGATGTGTTTGGCTATCTCTATGCCGAATTGCCAGATGAGCTCAAACGGCAGAAAAACTCTATCCAAAACTTTTTGGGAGGTGTGAAATGAAGGTCATGAATCTGGTACAGGCGATTAATGATGCCATGGATCTCAAGCTCGCGGACGATAAGAGCATCGTGGTCTATGGTGAAGACGTGGGCGTGGAAGGCGGAGTATTCCGAGTAACGGAAGGTTTGCAGCTAAAACATGGCGCGGACAGGGTCTTCGATAGCCCACTTGCCGAGTCCGGAATAGCCGGCACTGCTCTGGGCATGGCGATTTCCGGCATGAAAACCGATCATCGAAATGCAGTTTGACGGCTTTGTGTATCCCCGCTATGAACCAAATCCTCAGCCATGTCTCGCGCTTCCGCAATCGCAGTCGTGGCAAATACAGCGTTCCGATGGTGATCCGCCATTCCTTACGGCGGTGGCATCAACGCTCTGGAGCATCACAGCGAAAGTCCGGAAGCCTATTTTGGCCACACGCCCGGTCTTAAAGTGGTGATTCCTTCCACTCCTTATGACGCCAAAGGGCTATTGATCTCAGCCATTGAAGATCCCGATCCCGTGATCTTCATGGAGCCCAAGCGCATCTATCGCGCAGTGAAACAGGAAGTTCCGGAAGAGCTTTACCGCATCCCCATCGGCAAAGCGAAGCTCTTGCAAGCCGGGGAACAGATCACTGTTATCGCCTATGGCGCGATGATCCGCGAAGCGCAAAAAGCCATTGCCATTGCCAAGCAGAAGGGCTACAGCGTGGAACTGATCGATCTGCGCAGCATCTGGCCGATCGATCGGGAAACCATCAGTCAATCCGTGCGCAAGACCGGACGCGCCCTGGTGGTCACTGAAGCTCCACAAAGCTATGGCCCTGCCGCAGAATTGATCTCCATCATCAATGAGGAAGCTTTTCTTTCCCTGGAAGCACCACCCAGTCGGCTCACCGGTTTTGACACTGTGATCCCACTGCCTTTGGGTGAGAAGTATTACAACATCAGTCCCGAACGGATTGCTGCGGAAATTGACCGTCTGATTAGGTATTAGGAGAGAGCCATGCGATATATATTCAAGTTTCCCGACATCGGAGAAGGCCTGGAAGAAGGCAAGATCATCGAGTGGTATGTGAAGAAGGGACAAAGCGTCAGCAGTGGCGATCCCCTGGTCAAGATGGAGACGGACAAGGTGGTAACCGATATTCCTTCTCCCAAAACCGGAGTGATAGCCGTGACCTATGGTGGCATTGGTGATGTGGTGAAGGTGGGCAATGCCTTGGTGGAGATCGACATTGAAGGCGTAGAGGGCGAAGCGACGCAAAGCCTTGCGGCCGAAACTCCCAAAGCCCCAAGTACTGAAGCTATCGATGAAAAGGCTTCGGTGTGGTGGGTACGATCGAAGTGGCCGGAGACGGCGCTTATCTGCCTGCAGGAGATGAAGGGATCAGCTCCAGCCCTGCTCCCAAACCCAGCAAAAAAAGCCCTTGCCACACCGGTGGCCAGAGCTATGGCCAAAGAGCTGGGCATCGATATCAACCAGATACCGGGTAGTGGCCCTGCTGGAAGAGTGACCAAAAAAGACATCGCGCAACATGCCGGCAAGGTAAGGCTGAGCGAAGTTCCTGTTCGTTCTTTGGCTATTGAATCCGGTGAGCGTTACCGCTATGAAAGCCTGTCCACCATCCGCAAGACCATCGCCAAAAACATGCTGCGTAGCAAGCAAAACGCGGCTCACATGAGCGTGATGGACGAAGTGGAAGTGAGCGAACTGGTGGCTGCCCGTAAGCGTCTGAACGAAGCTCTGAAAGACAAAGGGCTGCGCCTCAGTTACCTGCCATTCATCATCAAGGCGTGGCCAGAGCGCTCAAAAACCACCCTGTGCTGAACGCGGAACTGGATCTGGACAATGAACGCATCATCTACAAAAACTATATCAATATCGGTATTGCGATGGACGCGGATGAAGGGCTGGTGGTACCTGTGATTCGTGACGCGGACAAAAAGTCACTGATGCAGGTGGCCACGGATCTGAAAGACCTCATTGATAGAGCCAAAGAACGCAAGCTCACTCTGGATGATCTCAAAGACGGCACTTTCAGCATCACTTCCTATGGTTCAATCGGTGGCTATTTCGCTGTTCCCGTGATTAACTATCCCCAAGTGGCCATCTTCGGCATCGGGCGCATGGCAGAAAAACCCATCGTAAAAGACAGCCAGATCGCCATCGGCAGTATGTTGCCCATCAGCATGAGCGTGGATCATCGCATTGTGGATGGGGGAGAGGTGGCGCGCTTCCTGAACGAAGTGCTTGATTATCTGAAAGATCCGCTACTACTGCTGGCCTTTGAAGGAGGAAACCATGCAATATGATCTCATCGTTATCGGCAGTGGCCCGGCGGGCTATGTGGCTGCTATTCGGGCCGGACAGACCGGGCTCAAGACCCTGGTGATCGATCGTAAATATGTGGGCGGTATGTGCCTGAATTGGGGTTGCATTCCCACCAAAAGCTTGCTGGAATCCGCCAAGATGATGCGCAAGGTGAGGCAGGCCGGGGATTTTGGCATCTCCGGCATCGATCCGGAGGCTCTGTCCTTTGATTGGCAAAAGGCTTTGCAGCGCACCAATGGCGTAGTTTCAAAGCTCAGCCGCGGTATCGAGTTTCTCTGGAAAAAGCATGGCGTGGAGTATCTCAAAGCAGAGGCTAAGATTATCTCTGCCAATCAGGTGCAGGCGGATAACCGCATCTTTGAGACCAAAAACATCCTCATCGCCACCGGTTCCAAAACCCGCGAAGCAAAAATCTCTTTAAGGCTGCCATTGAATTGGAAGAGCTATACTCCCTGGAGGAACTACCGGAGAATCCCCTGCTCTATGGACGGGGAGCAAACCTGGTGGAACTGGCGCAGTTCTTTGCCTTGATCGGCAAAAAGCCGACCATCCTGGCTGCTGAACTGCCTTTGATGCCGCAATTGGACAGCTATCTGGAAGCATTCATAATGAAGAAGCTGAAGAAGGATAAGATTCCCGTGATCCCACTGGCTGAGACGCAAGTCTCTGCGGGAAAGCTCTATCACAAAGACGCGGAAGTCCCCTTTGACCGGGTGATCAACGCCTCATTCCGCACGGCAGTCTTGCCCCCGATGGACATCAAGCTGAAGTTGGAAGATGGCTACATAGCCACCGATAGCAGTCATCAAAGCTCTGTGCCCGGCATCTATGCCGCCGGGGACGTGAACGGCAAAAGCTATCTGGCACACGTGGCCTCTGCTCAGGCTTTGGAAGTGATCGCGGCTATTCAGGGCACGCCTGTGTCCGATGAACAAAGGCACTATCCCCTAAACATTTACACCGATCCGGAACTGGCCCAGATCGGCCTTACGGAAGAGCAGGTGAAAGCTTCAGGAGTGGGCTTTAAGATCAATCAATACCCGTTGACTGCCAATGGCAAAGCCCTGGCAGAAGGCGAAAGCGAAGGATTTATCCGCGTGATCTATGAAACTCATTACCATGAGGTTTTGGGCGTGCAGATTGCCGCGGCCAATGCCACAGACCTGATCAGTGAAGCAGGCATTCTGCTGGAACTGGAAGGCACTACCTACGATCTGGCACGCACCATCCATGCCATCCTACTGTGGCTGAGATATATATGGACGCGGGGAGCATCGAGGAGTAAATAATGCCTCCCCTCCCTTGGACTTCGTAGCGAAGCGCAGGAGTTCAAGCAGCGAGATCGCTAATGTGGAAACGTCATCTTG
>JAJOKA010000203.1 GCA_021206555.1 Candidatus Cloacimonadota bacterium
AACAGTCATTTTGAGAATCCCGAAAATAGAATATCAGCCAGCCTGGCCCTTGGCGTAGGTGGCGCAGTCAGCTCTATGGATACCAAACGAATCAGTCATCTATCTGGCCGGGGGGTGAATACAGAGATCTCGATGTAGTTAGCATGGATCTCAGCGATTTGGAAGAAAAATTGGGCAGACCCTTTTGCCGGATTACTGAGTTTTCCGAATTGGAACCCTATGAGGTTCATATTGACTATGCCAAAAAGAAGATCCAGCTCTACGCTCTGGATGAGAAGGGTGAGCTTGTGAAGTGACGGGAAAATGCCCAAGGCAAAGCGTAGTATGCCCTTTGAATTGGAAGCGCACATCGCGGTTCTGCCCTGTCGCATCGGAGATATGGACATCCCTTTGGGTCTGGATACCGGCGCTCAAAGCAACCTTTTGGATTTGCCCTATTTTGAGGCTCTGGGAAAACTCGTCACGAAGGTTGAGACCGATACGCTCATGGGTGCCGATGCCCGCATGGTCGAGATCAATAGCGCAGAGATCAAATCCACTATGGTAAGTGGCAAGAAATTCGGCAAAATGCGCTATGCTTTTTCCGATATCAGTCACATGCGCAAAGCCTATAAGATGAGCTCTGCGGGACTTTTGGGCTATCCCTTCCTCAGCCAAAGACCCTTCAGCATAAACTACCGGAAACGGATTTTGAGCATCTATTGATCCTGGTAATATACTAAGGATTATCCCTATATACACGGAGGGCATAGGGTTTTCTCATTGAGCCTGATCACTGAAAGAAGGGCTGCGTTATGGGTTATGCGTTATGCGTTATGGGTTATGCGTAGGTGTAGCATCGCCGTCAACTTGAAAACCTGAAAACTCCAAAACCCTAAAACCCTACAACCCCAAAAAAAACCTTTGACACGGCACTGCCCTTTCACAACTGGTAAAAAAGCACTAAAAATGGCGGTTATAAATGAGCATCAGCGCAGATATCTTATCCAGGCTGGAAGAGCATGTGGTATCAAAAGAGCTGATAGTAAGCGGAGATAAGCTGATCTTGGGAGTGTCCGGAGGGGGCGGATTCCACAGCCCTCTTGTATCTGATTTCGCGTCTTCGCTATATCTACAATCTCTCAATTCTGGCAGTGCATGTGAACCATCAACTGAGGGCTGAAGCCAGTGAAAGTGACGAGCAGGCCGTGAGAGCATTATGCTTGCGGCTCAATATCCCTTTGATTGTGCGCAAAATCACCCTGGAGCCCGGAGGAGACTTGGAAAACCGGGCCCGGGCAGCACGCTTTGCCATCTTCGAAAGCATCCTTGTGGCTTATCGGTTCAAAAAGATCGTCTTGGGACACCACAAATGGGATCAGGCAGAGACGATGCTGCTCAATCTTATCCGTGGTGCCGGCCTATCAGGGCTTTCCGGCATTAAAGCGTTGCAGGACAAGGTCTGTCACCCCCTCCTGATCTTCAAACCGGAGGAGCTGAGAGCTATGCTGATTGAGCAAGGCATCTGTTGGCAGGAGGATGCCAGCAACAGTCAGAGCAATTTTACCCGCAACAGATTACGCATAGGTCTGATCCCCCAGGTGGAGCGGGATTTCAATCCTCAGTTCAAAGAAAAGCTGGTGGAAGAAGCCAAGATCATATCCGAAGCAGATGCCTATATCCGCGTACGAGCCCAACGGAAATACAAAAAAATCCTGCTCTATGCCTCCAAAGAAAGAGTGTTTCTCAGTCTGCCGGATATCCTGGGGGCTCCAAACATCGAACAGTTTTATCTCCTGCGCTTTGCGTATCAGGCCTTGTGTGGTGTAGAGCAGGACTTTATGAGCTCCCATTTCAAAGAGATTCAGGGCATTATGGTCTCTGAAGGCAGCAAGCATATCAGCCTGCCACGCAAGGTCTTCGTGAAAAAGCAATATCAGGAACTGATCTTCAGCACAGTGGCAGATGATATCCGCACTCAAGCGGCTGAGGAACTGGTGATCGAAAGTGAGCGAGCCCGGGCCGTGCACATGGATTACCGCTTTAACTTCAAGCATCTCAAGGTGTTACCCCATAACTATCAGGAGCTGGACAAAAACCACGCGATCATCGATTCAGACAAACTGAGAGGAGAGATCGTGATCCGTTCCCGGCAGGACGGAGACCGTTTTATTCCCTTGGGAATGAAGGATTTCAAGAAGCTCAAAGACTTTTTCATTGACGAAAAAGTCCCAAAATATGATAGGGATTTGATCCCCATTTTTCGAGACGGGGAAAAGCTATTTTGGATTTGCGGACACCGCATCGATGATCGCGTAAAGGTTGATGAAGACACCACGCGCTACCTGATGATTGTGGCGGAAGCTCTTACCAGCAAGCCCAAACGGGCAGCCAGCAGAATAAAGAGAGGACTACATGAATTTGATGAATTGTGATATATCAGCAGTGCTGTTTGACGAACGGCGCATACAGGCTCGCATCCGTGAGATCGGGCAACAGATCAACACCGATTATGAAGGCAAAGTGCCGGTAGTTATCGGCATCCTAAAAGGTGGCTTTATCTTTTTAAGTGATCTGGTGCGCGCCATCACGATCCCTGTGGAGATTGACTTCCTGGCCATATCCAGCTATGGTGCCGGCACTTCCAGCAGCGGTATCGTCAAAATCCGCAAGGATATTGATATCGACCTGGCCGGACGCGATGTGATCATCGTGGAAGACATCGTGGATAGCGGCCTTTCGCTGCAATACATCAAGGATTATATCTGGAAACATAAACCCGCGTCCTTACGCACCTGCGTGCTCCTGGACAAACCGGAAGCGCACAAGATCGAGACCTCTTTTGAATACGTGGGGTTCGAAGTAGGCAATGAGTTTGTGGTGGGTTATGGCCTTGACTTTGGCGAGCGTTACCGCAATCTGCCCTATATCGGCATCCTCAAGGAAGAGTGCTATACATGAAGCTGCTTTTTGGCATAATCCTAATATTCCTGAGCGTTTCGCTGCCAGCGACTGCTAATCCGGATTCGCTACAAGCACCGATCACTCAGGTTCCGGAAGTTATGAACAACTTCGGCAATATGCTCCAGTGGTTTATCTATGCCATCATCCTGATCTCAGCAGTGGGCTTGATCCGGATCTGGCTGGTGAAGCGCAGGATGAACAGCGGCGAAGCGCCCAAACAATCAGATAAACCGGGAAAACCGGGTTTGCCGCCTCGCAAATCCTTTGTATCCATGCCATTTGTCTTTATCCTGATCATGCTGGCCATCATCTTCTGGCATACCTATAGTAGCAGCAAAGAAACTGTGACCAAAGAGAGTTACAGCAATTTTGTGGCGCGGATGAATAATGACAGCCTCAGTAGCGTGCAGTTTACCGAGCGAGACATCATCTACAGCGATCTTGCTGACAAGAAATATGTTACCACCCTGCCCTTTGACGATGCACGCTTGGTGGATAGTCTGCTGGTGCGCGGGATCAAAGTCTCAACGGCCAAGCCACCACGCTGGACAGGACTACTGTCCTACGCTTTGCCCTTCATCGTGCTGATCATCTTTTGGGTCTTCATCATGCGAGGCATGACGAACCAGAACTCGAAGGCTTTCAGCTTTGGTAAAAGCAAAGCACGGCTGCATGAGGCCAGTAAATCCAAGGTCACTTTCAAGGATGTGGCCGGGGTGGATGAAGCCAAAGAAGAATTGCAGGAGATTGTGGAATTTCTCAAAGACCCCGGCAGATTCCAAAGATTGGGAGGCCGCATTCCACGCGGAGTGCTCCTGATCGGACGTCCCGGCACGGGCAAGACTCTATTAGCAAAAGCTGTATCCGGTGAAGCTGGAGTTCCCTTCTTTTCCATCTCGGGATCAGACTTTGTAGAGATGTTCGTAGGTGTGGGCGCAGCCCGTGTGCGTGATCTCTTCGAACAAGCGAAGAAAAACTCACCCTGCATCACCTTTATCGATGAAATCGATGCGGTGGGCAGGCATCGCGGTACCGGACTGGGTGGTGGACACGATGAGCGAGAGCAAACTCTGAATCAGCTTTTGGTAGAAATGGATGGCTTCGAGCCCAATGAAGCGGTGATCATTGTAGCTGCTACCAACCGTCCTGACATTCTGGATCCGGCGCTATTACGTCCGGGACGCTTTGATCGACAGGTCACGGTTGATCTCCCTGATATTAAGGGTCGGACAGAGATTCTCAAGGTACACGCAGCCAAGGTTCCGCTCTCGGATGATGTGCATCTGGAGCTCATCGCCAGAGGCACTCCCGGCTTTAGCGGAGCGGATCTGGCCAATCTGGTCAATGAAGCAGCCCTGATCGCGGCCAGCAAGGGTAAGAGCAAGATTGAAATGAACGACTTTGAAGATGCCAAAGATAAACTCACTCTGGGCAAAGAAAAGAAGAGCAGAGTGATCCCCGAAGAGGATAAACGCCTTACAGCTTACCATGAGATCGGCCATGTGCTCACCAGCATCTTTCAGGATATGGTGGAGCCAGTACACAAAGTGAGCATCATCCCTCGTGGCTTTACGGGGGGGTGCGACGCACTATCTGCAAAGCGATAAGACCGGCTATTCCCGCAGCTATCTGAAGCAGTTTTTGGTAACTCTTTTGGGGGGGACGCGCTGCAGAAGAAGTGGTGTTTGGCGAGCTCACTACCGGAGCCGGCAATGATCTGGAACGCACCACGGATATCGCCAAAAAATGGTCTGCGCCTGGGGTATGAGCGATAAGATCGGCCCCATGACCATCGGTAAAGATCAAAGGTGAAGTGTATCTGGGCAAGGAAATTCTCTCCCGAGATAACTACAGCGACGAAAACTACCAGAATAGTCGATCAGGAAATCCGCGCCATCATCACCGAAGCGCACGAAAAGGCCACTGAGATTCTGCAAAAACATCGCGGACTGCTGGATAAAACTGGCCCAAGACCTTCAGGAAAAAGAAA
>JAJOKA010000082.1 GCA_021206555.1 Candidatus Cloacimonadota bacterium
AGGCGCAAATGCCTGCTTCCCAATGGACACATCAGCTGCTTTCCGGATCACAGCAATGTGGCCTACAACAGACAAAAAGCGGCCATCCACCGCCTATTTGCCAAAGCCGAAGCGGATGGACATCATGGCGCGGTGAGAATAGTAAAGCAAAAGCTGAGGCTGGGCAGGTGGGCTGTTTACGCGGAGTAGTTGTTGCCAAAGACAAAGAGATGGTGGCAAAGAATGCCGGCGGTGATGGCCACATTCAGAGACTCCATGCCCCGGCTGATCTCGATGCGCAAGCCCTGGTGGGTGGGGTGAATGAGTTCCTTGCTCACTCCATGCGCTTCACTGCCAAGGATATATACGGACGGGTCTGGCGAGAGAACGTGATTTTGCAGAGGAACGCGAGCGTTCATGTCAAGATAGAGTTTTGTTGATGGGTGAGCAAGCAATTGAGCATGGCTTAGCGTTTTGTGGGCAATGTGATACACAGCTCCCATCGAAGCACGGATCACCTTGGGATTGGCGATCTCGCAACACTCTGGAGAGAGGAAGATTTGTTTAATCTCAAACGCGGCAGCCAGACGGAAGATGGTGCCCAGGTTTCCGGGATCCGATACTCCATCCAGATACAAGGCTTGCTGAAAGGGCTTAACGCTCTCTTTGGGAACAGGATACAGGGCTGCCAGGGCTGGTGGATGTTCACTATCGCAGATACGCTTAAAGTCTTGTTCCTGAACCAGATAAGCGGGAACATCATAGGGTAGCCTGAATTGAGAGCGATCAGCATAGTAAATCTCAAAGGGTTTTAGCTCATAAGAAGCCATCTGTTGTAGAAGCCGACTGCCTTCCAGGACGATTTTACCTTCTTGCAAGCGGAATTTCTTCTGTCGGAGCTTGGCAAGCTCGCTGATTCTGGCCTTGGAAATGGGATTGAGATCACTCATGTTTATGTCCTTGTATTACAGTTTGATATGCACTTATCCACAAAGCTCTGTGGATAAATGCCACAGGATAAAATCCTGTGTGACAGGTTGATAGCATCTTATCCACAATTAGCGCCTGAACTTATCCACAGCTTATCCACATGGCTGTCTGCGGCAGGGAATGGGTGCCTGCGGCACGAAATGGGTTGCTTCGCAACGAGATGGGTTCACTCTTCACTTTCAGCACTCACTGCTACAAAATGCTTAGCTTGCATTGATATTGTTTACCCTGTAGGTGCAGGCGAAGGAAATAGATGCCCCGTCGGAGCTCAGCGATGCCTTCAAGGTCGATGAGAGGGAGCTGCCCTTGCGGGATGGCATTTGTATAGCTCTTATGCAAAACTCTCTGGCCTTTGATGTTATAGATGCTGACTGCTAGCTGGTTCGCATCCGCCGGATGCTTCCAGAGCAAATTTCCGGCAAGCACATTCCGCATCGGATTGGGGTAAACCATCATGCCGATGGGATCGGGGTCAGCGATTGTGAAGTTCCCAGAAAGCGCGTCTGATTCCTGTCCTGCTTGATCAATGGCGATGATCCGGAAAGAGCCGGACTCTGTGACTACTGTGGAAAAGTCCATCTCGGAGCTGTAAGCAGCGGGATAAAGCAGGTGCGTGACGCCATTTACAGTGATTTCGTAGTAGAGCGAATCCGGACTGGATGGAGCGGCAAAGCGGAGCAACAGGCGGTCTATAGCTACATTACTGCTTATTAGGGTCGGCGGATCAAGCTCCGGGTAAGGTTGCCCCAAGCAAAGGTTGACCACACCCAGCCATCCGGTATGAGCAAAATCCAGCTGCATATAGTGTTGCCAGGCAGAGTTGTAATTGAATCTGATATCGGGAAACCAGATGGCAGCGGTGCCGATGTCCGTCTCAGGATAGGGGAGAGTATAGCCACTGGCGATCACCAGATTATTCCAGCGGTTTAGCAGCGCTTCAGCTTGAGGTACATCAATCTCCACAAGGCGCGTAAGCATCTGTCTGATATCCACATCCGCATATCCGGTATTCATCTCAAAGAGCTTTTGTCTGATTCCGAAAAGGGTATCCGGCTGGTCGCGCAGTAGCCTGGAAAAGTTCTTCCAGGAGCTCAGAAAGTCATCTAAACCGAGCGTGGAGATGGCAGAACAGGTGGTGGTGAGATAGCCTTGGGAAGGGTTATTGATCCGCCCGGGGAGTAGCTATCGATATACAGATCAGGGATTTGCGCGGCGACCTGAGGAGGGCTCTGGGCTAAGAGCGGGATGATCTCCGCGTATGGAAAGCCTGTTGCGGGCACCAGATCCGCTGAGCCTACGATGAAGCATGCAAAGCCAGCAACTTCTGTGATCACTTCGATCGATTGCATGCTACAAGCGTCAAAGAGCAGGATGTCCCAGAGGCCTGTGCCCATCAAGGCTTGCCTCAGCTCGCCATTGGCCACGCCGATCACGGAGCCGCTGTCATAATCCGGAGCGATCCATTTGCTGCTTTTATACCAGCTGTCACCATGAGCCCAGATCACCAGCATATAATTATCCGCTGGATAACGATTTCTGCCCCAGAGGATGAAGTCTTTCAGGCTTTGGGGATCGCCGCTGTCGATGATGCCCAGGTTTTGGAGCACAGGTGATGTAATCTGATTTGGGTTCTGATCCTGACGGATACGGTATCTTTTGGCTCCTACATCCGGGAAATCAGCCTGGACAATCAGATTCAGTCCGGCTGCTTGCGTTGCGGATTCCATCTCATTGATGTTCAATCTGCCATTGTAGGCCAGATTGTTATCTGCTGCCATATATACCAATACCGTCCAGCTTTCGGCAAAGAGCAGGCTGAGAGCGAGCAGATGGAGCAGGAGCAGGGCTTTTTTCATGATGGATAAAGGCCGGAACCTTGGATGGACAATGTTCCGGCCATGAATGCTAATTATTCGTAGGGATAGTCCATCGCGGCTTCCGCTCCGGATAGCACGCGAATGCCGCCCTGGCAGAGGGCTTCCATCTCTTTCTCACCGGGATAAAGGTGAATGGGAGCGATGAAGCCAATGCGGGATTTGAGCTCATCCACGATGATGTCGTTGTACACCAAACCTCCGGAAAGGAAGATGGCATCCACTTTGCCGTTTAAGACAGCAGCCGAGGCTCCGATCTCTTTGGCTACCTGATAGCACATGGCTTTCAGGATCAGCTCAGCTTTTTTGTCACCTTCAGCGATGCGTTTGCTGACCTCAATTCCGCTATCAGTACCAAGATAGGCCATCAAACCGGCAGTCTTGGTGAGATAGCTATTCAGCTCTTTTTTGGTGTATTTGCCGCTGTAGGCCATCTCAATGATGTCTCCGATGGGCAAGGCTCCGGCTCTTTGGGGAGAGAAGGGTCCCATGCCCAAGAGCGCGTTATTTACGTCCACCACGCGTCCGTTTTTGATCGCGGCGACGGAGATTCCGCCACCCATGTGCACACCGATCTGACACGCGTCTTCATGCTTCTTACCCATTCCCGCAGCCACCAAACGGCTGATGTAGCGGATGTTCAGTGCATGCAGCAAGCTCTTGCGCTCGATCTCCGGAATGCCGGAAATGCGGGCAATCTCGTCGAACTCATCCACCACCACAGGATCCACGATGAAGCCGGGAATGTTCAGCTCGTCAGAAATGCCTTGGCAATGAAGGCGCCCAGATTGGAGGCATGGATTCTGCCCCAAAGCGCGGGGTCTTTTGAGATCTCTGAGCATGGCATCACAAAATCTTCATTGTGCCACCTGATACCGGACGGACCAAGCCGCCTCTACCGACAGCAGCGTGAAGGGATGCGGGATCAACATTGTTTTCGCGCATGGCTTCCATCACCAGGTGCTTTCTGAAATCATATTGTTCGATGATGCCACCATACTGGTCTAATTCAGCCGGATCGTGCGCAAGGTAACTTCGAAGAGCGGAGTTTGATCTTCATAAACGGCAATCTTGGTGGAAGTGGAACCGGGATTGATCGCGAGAACGCGGAATGACATATAACCTCCAGGGTTTTTAGATTTCTATTTGTTTTCACGCTCTGTGAGCGGGGCGCTTTTGTCAATGATTTTCGTAGTGTGGTGAATCCGGGGCCAATGATCTGAAGCTATGAAGGAGCTTTGCTCAAGGGCTTATTGAAAGCAGTTCCTGTAATGCTTTGTTGAGAATGCCAGAGATTAGCCAGATTTAGAGCGCCATTTCCGGATCATAGTGCTAGCTGTGAGCCGCATATATCTGCGGATTCTAGGATATAGATGTGCCTAAAGCTAAAATATCTTGACAAGGATTTAGGTATAAATTGCAATGCACGCATACGGGATCATCCCGAAGGAGCTCATATGAAACACATAGCGCGTGTCTATTTGCCGTTTCTCTTGTTTTTATGTTTGACCTTGCCATTGGGTGCAAAGCAAGTGTGGCCTCAGGCTGTGCCCCTTGTTGAAAATGAAAACATGAAATTTGAGGGCCATGGCTGTATCTTGAGCGATGGATCATACGTCCTGGTCTGGAGTGATGTTAAAGATCTTGTTTTCAAAATTCGGTCTATGCGTTACTCAGCCACACACCAAGAGCTGTGGGCAGAACCAGTTGTTTTAGCCGAGGAAGGGCGTATAAGCGAAGTCAAAGCCAGTTCTGATGGAGGTTTCACACTGCTTACTATTGGGAGTATAGCACGCATCCAAAAGTATAACGCCTCCGGTCATGCCCAATGGGACGGTCTGGGCTTCCTTCTCGAGACCTATGGATCAAACTACAGAGTGTTAAGCGCTGAAGATGAATTCGGTGGGTTGTGGGTGTTATCCTGTGAGGATGCTGGCATCTTGCACTGTCGCTATGTGACTCCTGATGGCACAATGACCAATACGCAGGGGCTGTCATTATCTTATGGTAGTTTTGCGATGGGCCTCACTCCTGTACTGGAGGAGGTGCCATAGTGAGTTACTATACAGGTCAGCAAAACTGGCTTGCT
>JAJOKA010000126.1 GCA_021206555.1 Candidatus Cloacimonadota bacterium
GCTGCACATCTTGCAGTACAGCCCGCAGTAACATAGGTAATCTTTGGATTCTTTCATGGTATTCTCCATCGCTCGTTTCGTTCGCTTACTTCGCCAAAACCATCTTGCGCACAGTGCTTTTTCCTTCAAAACTCAGACGGCAGAAATAAAGGCCACTGCTCACCGGTTGCCCGGCTTGATCCCTGCCATCCCACACAATGCTATGTTCACCGGCTGGATAGGGCTCAGCATTGGTCAGAGTCTTTACCATCTGCCCTTTCAGGTTATAAACTGTGACGACAGGCCTGCCGCTTTGCGGAAGATTGAAGGCGATGGTGGTGGAAGGATTGAAGGGATTGGGATAGTTTGCCTCCAAACTGAGCCGGACAGATGGGCTCTGGGGGGAGTTTGAAACTTCAGTATAGGCGCTGTGGAGCAGGGCGGCATAGGGCTCGCCAAGGTTGGATTCCGGTCCGGTAAGCCGCTTGCGGTTATCCGTCCAGGCCACGAAAGCCTGGTTGCCAAAGACCGCTATTTTGGGATACCATTGTAAATCGGGCTCGGTGCAAAGCGCTATAGCTTGATCTGAGTGCAGTTCGCCCTCAGATGAGATCATATAGTAATACAGATCTACGGATTGCTGCGCATCCTGGCTGTGCTGGGAGAACACAGCAATGTAGGAACCATCGGCAAGGCGAGCTAACTTGATGATGTAAGAAATGTCATAGCTTGAGTTGAACACTTGAGTATCAGCCAGCACTTCCCCCGCAGAAGAAAGCTTGAAGAAACGCATGGGTGTGTCCCACACACTGTACTCCCGCATGATGAAGCTGAGATCATCCGAAAAATCAACGCTTACCAAACTTAGATCACCTTCAAAGGCAAAGCCTCCAGCCGGCCAGAGGACTTGCCCCTCCGGATTGACTTTCTGGAGGCGTTGGACGAGGGTACCCCATTCCTGCAACTGTACAAAGCAATACAGGTCTTCTCCGATCACGCCGGCGCTACCGTATCTTTGAATTGAATAATTGTCATCATGCACCAGTTTCAAGCCAGCGGGATTCCAGCCGGGTGCGGGATCTCCGTTGCCATCGATCCTTAGCGCCATCACATCGGAATCTCCAGGGTTGAAATCATCCTTTTGCCAAATCAGATAAGTCCCCACAAAATTTCTGATGACCAATGAATCACCCGTTGCTGCCGTAAAAAGTACTCTGCCGTCATCTCCCCACTGCTTTTGTCCTCCGGAAATGCGCTGACCCATAATCACATTGTCATCATTATCAGCTTGGGCTACCCAAGCCAGATAGACATCGCTGTCCTGTGTGGCCATAAAGTGCCTGTAGTATAGACGCGGCAGCTCAACTATGGGGATTCCCTGCCCGGGATACACCGTGCGTCCGGATTGATTCACTTTTTGCAGATAGAGCATGGCTTGGGGGTCTTCAGAGTCTTTCAGCCAAGTCCTATAGAGGAAGTAAATAGAGCCATCCGTTACTTTTCGCGCAATCGGAAACTCATCGTAATAGCTGTCATCAGGATTCAGCTTGCGGCCAAATTCTCCCCATTGGTTTTCTCCGCTTTGATTAGTGCGCTGGTACCGAATCTTCCTGCTATCCTGAAAATACTCATGCCACACGGATAACAAGTGATCGTCAATCGCATAAACGGCACTGGTAAATATCACCCCGCCCGGCCTTTCGATCAAGGTTTCGCCATCCTCCGGATAATGGCAGTTACCCAAAACATCCAGATATTGACGCCGGACACTGTGCATCATCCCATCCGGAGTATCCCATAGCAGGACGCAGCCATTGTAGTTTGGCAAGAGCCGGATTATGTTGGGATGGCTATCCAGACTCACTGCTCCCTCCGGCCATAAATCAGTTCCGAAATAGGAGATACACATCAACTTATTCAAGGATTCATCGCCATTTTGACTCCAGTTTAGCCAGGAGTGGCCACTGTGATCCACTGCCAATTGAAAATCATTGGTGTCGATCGCGCCTATGGCAAGCTGAACTCCGTAACCGGGCCACTGGGCATTGAAGTTTGAATTGAATCTCTGCAGCATCAGCCTGCGACCGCCACCGTCGTAATTGCTGCGGATCCAGGCCGCATACACCTCGCCGCTCACATTGCTTTGCACTCGGATGTGCTCGGGATGATCGCTGGCACCGATGTAGTAACTCACAGTTTGAGGGCTTAGGAAGTTTCCTTGATTATCAATCTTGCGAAATTGGATTTGGGAGTTGTTTGTGCCACCTCTATTCCAAAGGATAAACTCTCCGGGCAGGCCGGGCAACAGATGAATCTTTGTGCCGGATAGCGCATTGGAAGCTACGAGGGGGGGCGTCTCCCACCACTTCACCGTTGGCATTGACGCGGTAGATAGAGCTGTTTGTATTGCCCATCATATGGATGATCATGCCTCCTTCACCATCGGGAATGGCCTTATGGAGAGCGCTATAACTGCTACCGAATAAGTATTGTCCCAAATCAGGCCAAAGTAAATTCCCAGTCGCATCCAGGCTTTGACCGCTTATAGAGCTATCGCTGCTGTTATTAGCATTGTAAACCACAAAGACACCCCCTTCTTCGTTGGCCACAAGTTTCGCTTCCATGTTATAGAAGGGGGGGTACGCAATGTTTATGGATATGCCCTGTGAATCCCAGAGCAGATCACCATTCTGCGTGACTTTTTGCACTCTGATGCCGTCAATGGTCATCACCCCGTATTCTTGCCATACAATGAAGAAAGAACCATCTGTAGCGGGGATCGCGTCCAATAGCCGTTGATTGCCGATATGCGAGACCAGGGGGATGTCATTAGTCCCACACCGGCTCACCGAAGGAGTTTAATTTCTGAGCATAGATATCTTCGTGTTCAGCTTCGCAGTGCGACCAAAAAACGATCCGGCAATCATCATCAGTAGTGATGTGCCAGGGATACAAAGTCAATCTGTCAATCGGGCGCAGATTGAACTCCTCAGCACTCAAAGTGATGACCGACAGCAGTATAGCGAAAATTATCAGCAGACATTTCGGCATGTATTCCTCCCTGTGACATTGCTCCAATTACTATATGCAATATTTGCACCAGAATTATGATTATTAGGTCTGAGGGGTGAGGGATGAGGGATGAGGGATGAGCCTTCAGAAGCTCCGAACCCAAAGTGGCTTTTGCCTGCCACTATTCCCGCAAAATCAGGCGATTTTGCGGGGGCTAAACTATTGGATCAATGGTGAAAAGAGCGCTTTAGTCTTCTTCGCTATCTTCTGTGATGGGATCGAGGATGATTCTGCCGCAGTTTTCGCAGTACACGATCTTCTTTTGCAGTTGCAGTTCGATGCGCATTTGCTGACGGATCACGAAGCCGCAACCGCCGCAGGAGCCGTCGCGATTGGCCACTACGGCCAGGTTATCTTTGTTTTTGATCAGGTTGCCATAGCGTTTGATGAGGGGCACAGGGAGGGTGACAGCCAGTTTGTTGCGTTCCGCGCGAGTGCTCTCAATCTTGTTTTCCAGGGAGTCGATCTGGGCTTTGAGGTCGCCTTCTTTGGCGCGTTTATTGCCTTCAGCCACTTCCAGAGCTTTTTTGAGTTCCAGGTTCTTTGCTTTGGCTTCGTTTTCCAGATCCATCAGCTCCAGGAGTTGGGATTCGATCTCAGAAATCTTGTCTTGGAGATATGCGATTTCGCTATTGAGGGCTTTATATTCTTTGTTGGTTTTGATCTCCGAGAGTTGGTTGCCATATTTGCGGGCTTGATCCTGAAAGGTTTTGATATCGCCTTCCAGCGCGCGCTGCTTTTTGTTGATTTCCATCTTCTCGGTTTCGCCGGCCAAAAGATCCGCTGTGGCTTGTTCCACGGCCTCGATCAGTTCGTTGAGCTGCTTGGGAAGTTCTTGTTGCAGTACCTTGTAACGCCCGATGGCGTTGTCCAAAAGCTGCATTTCAGCCAGAGTCTTGAGCTGTTCTCGCATATATCTTACTCCTTAAATAACAAGCTGATATCCAGTGATTTGCAGGAATGGGTAAGGGCCCCGCTGGATATGTATTGCACCCCTGTCTTGGCATAGGAAAGGATGTTTTCCTCGTTCACGCCGCCTGAGATTTCGAATTCTATTTGCTTCTTGTAGGTCTTCACCGCCAGCCGGATATCCTTGAGGCTCATGTTGTCCAGCATAACCCTATCCACTTTGCAGGCCACTGCTTCGGCCAGCTCTGCATGGTTGGTGATCTCTACTTCGATCTTGTATGTGGTATTGTGTTCTTTGATTCTGGCCACTGCTTGACTGATGCCACCAGCAGCACGGATGTGGTTTTCTTTGAGCATGATCATGTCATATAGCCCGTGACGATGGTTGTATCCACCGCCAACGCGGACGGCATACTTTTCGATGCTTCGTAAAAGAGGAGTGGTCTTGCGGGTATCCAGAAGCTTGGTTTTGCTGCCGGCCAGGGCTTTGACCATGCGATTGGTCTTGCTGGCGATGCCGCTGAGGCGTTGCAGAAAGTTCAAGGCGGTGCGTTGCGCTTGCAGAATGGAGGCAGGACGGCCTTCGATGCGCATGATCTCATCACCGGGTTTTACAGGGTCGCCATCTTTGCGGTAAAGCGTAACCTTGAGCTCGGGATCCAGAGTCTTGAACACTTGCCTGGCAATATCGGCTCCGGCAATGATTCCGGTATCTTTGGCGATCATATAGGCCATGGCAGTGCTGGGTTCGAGATCCAGATACCTCGTCGTGATATCTCCGCTTCCGAGGTCTTCTTCCAAACTTTTGCGAATAATTTCTTCCAGATTCACACAGTCCTCCTAAACAAAAAAAAAGCTTTGCTTGCGGCAATGCATTCTTGCTTTATCATTTTATGTGTTCTTGGTCGTCTTGTCTTATTCTTGGGTCACACATATATTTTTCTAAAACTCTCTAAGTGCCACAAAATTCG
>JAJOKA010000206.1 GCA_021206555.1 Candidatus Cloacimonadota bacterium
TGACGCACCTGCTTGCCGCACCACCCGGTGGACCAGTCGCGCCCGGAGGAGGTGGCGGGGCTGGTGCCGGTGGCACTCCTGCCGGGACCACTCCAGGCGGGGGGGGGGTGGAGGCGGCGGCTTCTTCATGCTGCTGCTACTCGGTTTCTTCATCTTCTTGATGGTCACCACCATTATGACCGGCCGTCGCGAGAAGAAGCATCGTGCAGAACTCCTCTCTTCGCTGGCCAAGCATGACCGTGTACAGACCGCCGGAGGCATGATCGGCACCATCGTTGAAATCAAAGGAGATGAGGTGGTGCTCAAGGTCGATGAAACCACAAACACCAAGATCCGCTTCTCCCGGGGCTCGGTCACAGCCATTCTCAAGAAGGGACGCGGCGCAGATCAACTCCCCGGAGCCGGAAACAGTCGATTCTGCGAACTGATGCCAACCTCATCCGCAGACACCCTTAAGCCGATCAGCATGATCCACCACCGCAACGCCGGTGGCGACCTGACCTCAGATACCCGCCGAGCAACACGCCGTCCTTTTATGCAAAATCTCATCCGTAATACGATCCTGACCGTTGCGCTGCTCACCCTCTGTGCGCTCGCGATTTATCCGCCAGCTGAGAAACTCCGCCTCGGCAAGGATCTCGCCGGCGGTGTAAGCCTGACCTACAACATCCTGCCGGTGGAGGGCCGCGACCTGATCCTCGCCGGGGCGATGATCTCCATTGCGCTCAATCCGCTTACCTTCCACTACGCGCGCAAGGCCTATGAATATGCCGGCAGAACGGCGCGCAATGGTTGGGATTTTGTGGATAACCTGCCCATTGAAGAACGAAAGTGGATAGCCCAAAACCTTACTGCTCCACTGGATAAATATCGTGAGGAATTCATGCTCACCATGCAAAGAATGGGGGGTGATCACTTTAGTGAAGGTTATCTGGAAAATTATTACCAGGCTCAATGCATGAAGGACGATACCATGGCCGAAAGCATTGTGATGGCTATGGCTTATCACAAGAAAAGCCGGGTGATTCACTTCAATGGAGTCTTTCATTCCCAAGAGTTCCTGGGAACTGTATCCCGAGTGCGCAAAGCTCTGCCCAAAGCCAGGATAGCCGTGATAACTCCCATTGCGATGATGATTGGCAAAGCCTTATTCCCGATGAATCGCTTAAAGCATTGGGCACCCATCTCATTCTGATCCCGCCTTACAATGAAGGAGAACAAGAATGATCCGCAAGACTGCTCACGCCGGCACCTTTTATCCCAGATTCTCCAATCAGATTGCGGAACAAGTGCAGAAATGGGCTGCCGATGCGCCTATGCCCATCGTCACAGAACGCGCCATCGGGCTCATCCTGCCCCACGCGGGCTATATGTATAGCGGAAAGTGCGCGACCCTGGGCCTGGCCTCAATCGCGCATGAAGTCTTTGACAGCATCATTATCCTGCATCCTTCGCATCAGGCCAACCACTTTGATTTCAGTCTGTCACCATACACCGAGTATGAAACGCCTTTGGGCAATCTGGCTTTGGATGGCGAGCTATATCGGATCTTGAGCCCGCATGCTTTTCAAAACCTGGGCATGGACTACCACTCATTGGAACACTCGATGGAGATCATGCTGCCCCTTTTGCGCTATTTCTTTCCGGAAACCAGGATCTGTCCGGTGATGATCGGCAATCAGATCCCCGCTGTAGCCACGCGACTGGCAGATCTGCTGTATGATGTGGTCTATAAATCCAGCCGCCGGATCTTGATCCTGGTCTCCAGTGATCTCTCGCACTATCATCCTGCGAGCAAAGCGGAAGAGATGGATAAACTGCTGACAAAGGATGTCTTAGCCCTGGATGCCGACGCTCTTTGGAAGGATTCCATCCATGGCAATCTGGAAGCTTGCGGCATCGGCGGGATCATGGCTCTGCTCAAACTCAGCAAGAAATACACAGCGCCCCAAGCACGCGTGATCCAATATACCCATTCCGGACGCACTTCAGGAAACAATAACCAGGTAGTGGGCTATCTCGCTGCCAAGATATTCATCTAAAAGGAGATAAGATGCTGAATCAAGCTCAGAAATCTCAGTTGCTGACCTTGGCCCGAGACGTGATTAGCAGTCATCTGCACAGCGAAAGCTATGATGTGCCGGAAGATGACGCTTTTCAAGCAAAAAGTGCGGACTCTTTGTCACTCTGCACAAAGGCGGTAATCTACGCGGTTGCATCGGCTATATCAAGGGCTATAAGACCATCACCGAGAGCATCCGTGAACTGGCTATGGCTGCGGCCTTTCGGGATCCACGCTTCCCACCGCTGAAGGCCTCAGAACTGCCTGATATCACCATCGAAATGTCCTTGCTCAGTCCCATGGAAGCAGTGCAGGATATCTCTGAAATCACTATTGGGCGAGATGGATTGTATCTGGAACATCCCCGCTCTTCGGGATTGCTCTTGCCACAAGTGGCCACAGAACAGCGTTGGGATCGGGATACTTTTTTGCGGCAGGTCTGCCGCAAAGCCGGATTGCCTGACCAAGCCTGGCAGGATGAAGGCGCAAAGCTCTATCGTTTCACCGCCGAGATCTTCAGTGAGGAGCTTCCAGGATAGGATTGCTGCACAGAGATTTTTACTGATTCATGTGATGACACATAATCCCTCCTTATTGAGATACGGTCATGATACGCTCATGATGCGCTCATGAAAATCACGGGATCATGACCGTATCATGACCGTATCTCAATAGGGTTACAGGTTACAGGTTGCAGGTGGCAGTGAACCCCAAAACCTTAAAACCCTTAAAACTCCAAAGAGTCAAGCGGAGTTTGGCAGCCCATATCCTCCCTCGGAGTTGAAGGCGCTATCCCAATTACGTGAAGCCAAACCAACTTAGTTGATCTCTCAATTCCGCATCGGAGCCGATTATGACAAGCGCTTTCGACTTCGAGCAGCGTGATTACAGGATCCGGAATGATCTTTTCCTCTTTATCTCTTTGCTCAAGTTTTTCTTGCATACTCGCTGTTTGAAGTCTTTGCCGCCCCAAGATCAAGGGCTAATGCAAGCTGAGTGGAGGCTTCACAACTCATGTTTTCTCTTTGTTGGTTCATGTATTGCTCCAGACCGGAAAATGTGTCTTGTCTTTTGTGGATGCAGGCTCTCTATTACTAAGGGTTAATACTTGTGCTTCTTGTCAGATGGCGCTTTGCTGTTGCCTGCAAAGCTCGAGCTTCACTCGGTTTGTGGAATATGGCTCCATTTTTTGATTGACAAAAAAGTGGCTTCATCACTTTTGGTATTTTACATGGTCGAGCGGGAATAGCTCAGTGGTAGAGTGCAACCTTGCCAAGGTTGAAGTCGCGGGTTCGAGCCCCGTTTCCCGCTCCATTTTTTATGATGATAAAAGCGATAATATTCGATCTCGATGGCACTTTGATAGATTCCATGGGCCTTTGGCGCCAGGTGGATGAGGACTTTCTTACGAGCAGGGGCTGCAATGTCCCCGCAGATCTCTTTGACCACCTTCCCGGAGGTAATAGTTTTATCCAAACTGCCCAGTATTTCAAGGACCGTTTTGCTCTCAGTGAAACTGTGGAAGAAATCATGCAAATCTGGACGGATATGGTGAGCGAGCATTACAGCAGCACAGTCAAGCTGAAATCCGGCGCGGCTGAACTGCTGAAGCTGTTGAAAGAAAAGGGTTTGAAGATAGGTCTGGGCACCAGTAATTCCTATGAACTGGCATATAAATCCCTTAGTTTCAACGGCGTGTGGCACCATTTTGAGGCTGTGATCACCGGCGATATGCATCTGATGGGCAAGCCCTTTCCGGATATCTATCTGAAGTGTGCCGAGCAGCTGGGCGTAAAACCTTCCGAATGCATCGTCATCGAGATACTCTGGCCGGGGTGCAAGCAGGGAAAAACGCGGGTATGGAGGCCATTGCCATTCATGATAATGACAGTTTTGAGCATCATCCCCGCATCAAAGAACTTGCGGATGCCTTTGTGATGGATTATCCTGGCTTATACCAAGAACTGCAAAGAAGAATCAAATTATGAATTTATACATTACCATCGGTGCCTATGGCAGTGGGAAAAGCGAGTATAGCATCCAGCTTGCGCGCAGCTTGAATGAAGACGGACAGAACGTGGTTCTGGCTGATATGGACGTAGTAAACCCCTATTTTCGCAGCCGTGATGTGCGGGAAATCTTTGCGGAAGAAGGGATTGAAGTGGTGGCTCCCGATGGAGAATTCAGCCACGCGGATCTGCCGATGATCTCACCCCGCATCAAAGGCGCGATCGAGAACATGGATAATACTGTGATCCTGGATGTAGGTGGCGATCCCGCCGGTTGCAGAACCCTGGGACGTTTTGTGGACGCGATCAGGAAACGGGGCTACACCATGCGCCTGGTGGTAAATACCTCCCGTCCTTTTACCACGAATCCTGAAGAGATCATCACCATGATCGAGATGCTGGAGTTTTCCTCCAAGCTTGAAGTAAGCGAACTCATCTGTAACACAAACCTGATGGAACATACCGATCAAGCCCTGGTGGAAGCAGGCATCGCCATCGTGCAGGAAACAGCAGAGCTGAGAGGGCTGGCCTTCCGCGAATGACCTGGTGCTGGATTTGTATCAGGATATCGTGCCGGACGGCTATGTGCAAAGCGCGACGAGTGTGAGCTACACTCTGCAAAAACCCTGGGAAAAGCTGCTGTTAGGGGATATAGGAGTAGCGCTCTCTCCCGCAAATGAACACGAATGGATGAAGAATGTTCAGTTTACAATGTACGATGTACGATTATGGCACGCGGATCAATTGGATTCTTCTGTCCACAGATTTGCACAGATTAGCACAGATTAAGGGTTGAGAAGGTTGAGAAGGTTGAGCGCTATGCTGTT
>JAJOKA010000214.1 GCA_021206555.1 Candidatus Cloacimonadota bacterium
CGCGCCATCGATATCACCGGCAAAGGCATCATAGACATCATGGAAAGCGCTCAAGCAGGCATGATGGAGTATGAACTGGAAGCGCTGCTCTTTTACCGCATGCAGCGCAGCGGGCTCAAGCATTGGGGCTTTGCTCCGATCATTGCCGCCGGCATCAACGCGGCCACTTTGCATTATGAGAAAAACGATTGTCAGATCGCGCCCGGTGATCTTGTCCTAATAGATGTGGGCGCGGATAACAACAACTATAGCGCGGATATCACCCGTTGTTTTCCCATCAATGGAAAGTTCAGCGAGCGTCAGGCTCAGGTTTACAACGCTGTGCTCAGAGTGCAAAAAGCCATTATCGAGATGATCAAACCCGGTGTGGAATTGATGGATTTACAGGATAAAACCAGAGAGCTGATCGCGACAGAACTCATAGAGTTGGGCTTGATCAGTGAGCCCAAAGACGTAGTGAAATACTATATGCATGGTGTGAGCATTTTTTGGGGATGAACACGCATGATCTGGGCGGACGCAGCGCAACTCTGGAAGTGGGCAACGTGATCACAGTGGAGCCGGGCATCTACATCCCGGAAGAAAAGCTCGGTGTGCGCATCGAAGACGATGTATTGGTCACCGAAGCCGGCCATTGCGTGCTCAGCCAGAATATCCCCAAAGAAATCTCCGAGATCGAAGAAATCCTGAGCGGCAGGCCATGAAAGCGATCTATCCCGGAACTTTTGATCCCATCACCTACGGACATCTGAACATCCTGGAAAAAGCAGCCCGGATGTTCGACGAAGTGATCCTGGCCGTGGCGGATTATACCGCGAAGCAGAACTACTTCAGTCTTCAGGAGCGTTATCATCTCTGCTTGGAGGCTTCGCGCCACATCAATAATGTGAAGGTGATGACCTTTTCCGGTTTGGTGGTGGATTTTGCTAAAGCTCAGGATTGCAAGATTATGATCCGGGGTTTGCGCGCTGTATCGGATTTTGAATATGAGCTCTCGCTGGCTCTCACCAATATCAAGCTGAGCGGGGATATCGAGACCGTCTTCATGGTGCCCAGTTTGCGCTACATGTATCTCTCTTCCTCCATGATCCGGCAATTGGCAGTATTGGGTGGAGATCTGCATGATTTTGTGCCGCCGCATGTGGCTGATGCCCTCCAGCAGCGCATGAAAGGTAGGGAAAATGGCCAAAAGTAAAGATAAAGACGAAAAATCAGCAAAATCTCTGAACGCAAACTGCCCGCGGACATTAATGCCGAAGCAGCCGTGCTTTCTGCAATGATCATCGATAGCGATGTAGTCTCCAAAGGCATCGAAAAGCTCAAAGAGCAGTTCTTTCACCGCCTGGCGCACAAGCTCATTTTCCGAGTGATCTGTGAACTCTTCAATGATGGCATCGAGGTGGATCCCCTCACGGTTATCAACCGTCTGGAACGCAATAACCATCTGGAAAAAAATCGGTGGAGTGCCATATCTCAATGAGATCGCGGACTTCGTGGTCTCCAGCGCAAACTTCGACTATCACCTGAATATCGTGGTGGAACAGGCTCTTTTAAGGCACCTGATCGTTGGCCTGTAACAGCATTATCGAAAAGTTGCTACAGCTCCACCGCTCCGGTCAAGACCGTGGTGGATGAAGCCGAACAAGCCATCTTTGCCATCGCGGAAATGCCACAGCATCAAGGTTTTATCAAGTTTGATCAATTGTCCTCTGAAGTCCTGCACAATATCGATACCATCGCTTCCACCAAGGTTCAGGTAACCGGCATTGGCACCGGTTTTGGGGATCTGGATCGTCTCACTGGAGGCTTCAGGCCCGGTCAGTTCATCATTATTGCCGCTCGTCCTGCCATGGGTAAGACTTCTCTGGCTCTGAACATCGCCTCCCACGCCGCGGTGAATCTGAAAAAGAAGGTAGCGATCTTCACCATGGAAATGGCGGCAGACGAGGTGATCATGCGGATGTTTTCCTCCGCCTCGGAAGTGAATATGGATAGCATGCTCAAGGGTTATGGCATGAATGAAGAAAAACTTATCCGCATCATGCAGGCCTCTGAAGTGCTTTCCAGCAAACAGATTTACATCGATGAATCAGGCACCAATACCCCCCTGGATATCAGGGCCAAGACCCGTCGCCTTGCTGCTGAAATCGGTGGACTGGATTTGATCCTGATCGACTATTTGCAGCTCATGGGGCTTTCCAAAGAACGGGATAACCGTCAGCAGGAAATCTCCGAAATCTCACGCGCGATGAAGATCCTGGCCAAGGATATGAAAATTCCCGTTGTTGCTCTTTCACAGCTCAACCGCATGCTGGAAAATCGGGAAGATAAGCGTCCGCGCCTGGCAGACCTGCGTGAATCCGGAGCCATCGAGCAGGACGCCGACCTGGTGATGTTCATCTATCGTGATGAATATTACCATCAGGAAAAGAGTGAGAAACCCGGCATCGCGGAGATCATCGTGGGCAAAAACCGCCATGGCTCCACCGGCTCCGTTGACCTCGGATTTGACGCGGATTTCACCCTCTTCCGCTCGCTGGATACCCACGAAGAATACGACCGATGATCTTGGACGCCCTGGCCGGAATCGGTGAATATACGATCTTTGCCGGCAAAAGCCTGGCCGGGATCAAGGCTTTGCCCAAACGCAGGCTGGAATTTCTCATTCAATTCAAGCGCATCGGCTATGATTCCTTGTTTCTGATCATGCTCACCGCGGCTTTCACTGGATTGGTGACGGCATTGCAAGCGGTCTATCAATCCAAAGGCTATATCCCGCTCAATCTGCTTAGTGTCCTGATCGGTAAATCCACGATGGTGGAGTTAGCACCGGTGCTCACGGGACTGGTGCTCACCGGAAAAGTGGGCGCGTCCATGGCTGCTGAAATCGGTACCATGAAGGTGAGCGAACAGATCGACGCTCTGCACAGCATGAATATCTCCGCGTATGAATTTCTCTATATGCCACGCGTCCTGGCCGGCATCATCGCTTTTCCGCTCATCACCATCTTTGCCAATGCCATCGGCATCATCTGTGCCTGGTACTTTTCCTATCTGCGTTACGGACTGCACTATCACACTTTCTTCAGTAACATGCGGGCATACTTTGAGCCCTTCGATCTCATCAGCGGGCTGGTAAAGTCACTGGTCTTTGGCTTTATCATTACTTCCTTTGCCTGCTATTTTGGCGATCGCAGCTTCGGTGGGGCAGAGGGCGTGGGACGTTCCACCACGCAAACTGTGGTGTATAGCTCGGTGAGCATTTTGATCATGGATTTCATCGTGGCCTGGATGCTGTTCGGGGCTTATTGATGAAGCTGTTTTGGCTGCCTCTGTTCCTATGCATTATCCTGTTTTCCTGCGCCAAAGAAGCTCCGGCTGACAAAGTAACGCGTCAGAAACTGCCGGAGTATTACACATCTTCGCGCCACTCAGTTTTCGCAGTTCCGGTCTGGAAGCGGTGCTGATCAAGGACTTTGAAGAGCAACACAATTGCGTGGTTCAGCTGCATTTATTTGAGGATAGACAAGCATTTGCGGAAGCGATCATGGCCGTCCCGGATACTCTGGATCTGGTTTTGGGGATCGATAATGCCCTGGCTGCCAGGCATCAATTGCAGGATTACTTTGTTTCGCACAAATCCGATGAACTGCCGCATGCGGTACCGGAGATTCGTGGCGATGCCTCCTTGCGCCTTTTGCCCTATGCCTATAGCTATCTGGCCTTGCTCTATAACTCGCGGATTATCGAATCTGCGCCCCAATCCTTTGGCGAAATGCAGGATGCCAAAATATCTGCGCCAATTGGGACTCATAAATCCCCAATCCGATGCCTGGGGTGAGGCCTTCATGCATTATCTGCTGGCCCTCTTTGGCGAAGATGGCTATGAACACCTCTTGCGAGCTCTTAAGAAGAATGTCTATCGAACTTTTGATACCCAGGAGGAAGCGCTGGCTGCTCTCCAAAAAGGCGAATGCACCATGCTCTTTGGCCCTTTCAGCTATCCCGCCTGGCAGACTGAGCTCAATCCCCCAATCCGGTGAGATTCAGATGAAACTCTTCAAAGAAGGCTCGTATCTGATCACCAGCAGCGTCGGGCTCGCGAAACAAAGCAAACAAAAGCACGCTGGCAAAAGCATTTATCGCCCATCTGCTCAGTGAACAGCGCAAAAAATGCTGCTCTATAAAAGCGGACTGCTACCCACAAATCCCAAGGTCATCCTGCCCCTGAGCTACAGCTCCCTACCCCTCTCCGTCTATAGCCTGAATGATCGCCTGTCCAGAGCCACTATCCGCGATCGACACTCCGCCTGGCACGAAAGCTGGAACCGCCTTCTACCCTAACACCTTTGGAGTTCATGCTGCATGATAATGTCTGCCAGCCTTCCAATTGTGAATCTACGATAAACTAAATGCATGCCGGTGAACTTCGGGCAGCATGGACTTCAAACAGCGGTTAAGCGTAACAAAAAAGCTAGCACGCGGATCACGCAGATCACGCAGATCACGCAGATTGTCTTTTTAACAAAGAGGAAAGAGGAAAGAGGACAAAAAGAGTTTCAATAATTGATAATTGACAATTGAGAATTGAGAATGTTGCTTCGCGACGCCACCACTTGAAAACCTCAAAACGTCAAAACGTCAAATCGTCAGATCGCCAAAACCTCAAATCGCCAAAACGTCAAATCGTCAAATCGCCAAAACCAAAAAGATCATGCAGATCACTTCAATCATGGGGATCAGTTTCCATCATAAATCTCTTAAATCCGTTCAATCCGTCCGATCCGCATTCTATCA
>JAJOKA010000016.1 GCA_021206555.1 Candidatus Cloacimonadota bacterium
CACCTCTCGCGGATACCCACACTTGGATGCAAATAAATGAGATGGAAAGCTCAAGAATATTGCCTGCTGCTACTGTCATCCGGAGTTTGGACATTCTGTCACTATAGATATCCATAGTAGGTGATTCCAGCATGCACATATCAGCAGAATCATGAGGTCTGAACCCCCACATAGCCCTTTATGGGCGACAGAGCATAGCGAGGGGTGTGAGCCCCTCGTTAAGTATTGCGTATTAACCGTTTAGCCCCGCAGGGGCGACATAATGGATCATCCCCAGTTTGGTTCCCGGATGTTGCAGATAACATGGGTATCTGTGTCGCCCATAAAGGGCTTATCCGGTGAGCGCGACTCATCACGAGGGGTTCCGCTTCGCTCCACACCCTCGCTATGATATGTCGCCCTCTGAGCTATTCGTAGCGAAGCTTTCCAAAGCTCCGAGGTCTGTTTCCGGTAGCATCGGAATGCTAGGTTACGCTCCACACCCACGCAATTCATTCGGGGTTGCCAACACACTGCGCCATTGGCAGGCTGACAATTGTGAATCCAATGGCGTTTCTAACAAATGGGTGACTACCCACCCACTCTTTTCCCTTGACTTCTTTCTAAGCCCGGGAATAGTTGTGTAAATGACATATTTGGAGGAAATCACCAATGGCATTGGTTCTGAACGATCAGCAGCGACTAAGCTTTGAAGAAGTGCTGGATCGCAAAAAAGGCTTGAGTTTGAATGAGCTATCCCGCAGATTGGCAGAGTTTGAACAGCTTGCTGCCGAAGGACTCATCACCGAGGACGAGCACATTTACCACAGATTATTGATGGAGACGGCACGGATAAATGCCATCAGAGGCAACTACCCGAAAGCTTTCGAAATCCTGGCGGTGGTTCAACAGCTCTGTGTGACGCATGGAAACCGCGATTGTGAGCTATGCTGCCGCAATAACATGGCACTGGTAAAGAAAGAGCTGGGCGAAATCTTTGAAGCCATCGATCTCTGGCAAAAGCTGCTTCAGGAAGAGCTGGAACTTAAGCGATAGAATACTCTATATCAACAACCTCGGAGTAGCCTATTGCTGTGTCATGAAGCCCAAGCTTGCCATCGAAACTTACTTTGAGGCCTTGAAGCATCTGGATGACAATGATGAATCCGAGATTGCCGCTGATATCTACAACAACTTAGGAGAAGTCTTCCGGAGCTCTGGTGATGCGGACAAAGCGCTGGAATACTTCGATAAAGCTCGGAATATCTACATCAAGGCTGAGAATAATGAGCGGATGGCTTTGATCTACAACAATCTGGCGGCAACCAATATCATCACAAATGATATCCCTAAGGCTGAAGAGTTTTGCCAGCTGGCCATGGAATACTACAAGAAGTATCTTACGGAGCCTTACTTCCCGGTCGCGCTAAACAACCTTGCTTCCTTGCGGTCAAACCAGCAAAGATTTGATGAGGCAATTGAGCTGTATAATGAATCCCTGACCATTGCCAAAAAGTATGGGAATGAGAGCTTGCAAACCACGGTTTTGAACAATCTGGCGCTGATCGCCATCGAGCGGGAGGATTATGATTCAGCGGTCAAGAGTGCTCAAGAATCACTAAGCACTGCCCACAAACTGCAAGATCTGATCTCGGAAAAGAAAGCCTATTCCAGCCTCAAAGATGCCTGGCAATTCCAGCTGGATATTGCCCGGGCATATCTGGCTCAAAGCATGGAATTGGAGCTGGCACAGAGGATTAACGAAGTAAACACACCTCTGGATATTGCGCAAGCTGAGGCCCTGTTCCTGCAAAAAAAGATTGAAAGAGCAGTTAGAGGCTATCGCTCTCAGAATGAAACTTTGGAAGATAGCTACAAAGTCATCTTGCACAAGACTCAGGAACTGGAAACCAAAAACAACCTTCTGACCGCCACCAATAGGCTGCTTAACCGGATTATATCCATTATTACCCACGATGTCCGGGGCCCGGTTGCCACCATTCTCAAGCTTCAGAAATGCTAATCTCAGGCCTGTTAACCGAGAATAAAGATGAGACCCTCAAGCTCTTGCATCAATCCTCAAAAGTTACTGAAGAGCTGATCAACGACCTACTGCAGTTGGCCGCCCGATACAAATCCGGACTGGACGAGGAACCGGTAGTATTTGATCTGATCGAAACCCTTCAAGAAAGCGTCCAATTGGCGGAAATAGTGGCTCAACCAAAGGGAATCAGGATCAAGTACTCCTTCGAGAATGAAGTATTGATGATCCGCCTGGCGCGTGAGAGGTTGCGCCTGATCATTCGCAATCTCTTTTCGAATGCCATCAAGTTTTCGCATCCCGGTTCCACGATTCATCTGAAAGCCAGCTCTGACAAGGAGATGTTGCATATTTCGTTAAGCGATGAAGGAGTGGGCATGAGTGCCAGCCAGATTGAACGCATCCTCTCCGGCAACAGCTTTAGCGGGACGGGCACACAGCAAGAAAAAGGCTTTGGCATGGGACTGGTCTTTGTGTTGGAGGCCCTGCAGCACACCGCGGGCAAACTGGATATCCAAAGCAGTCCCGGGCAAGGCTCCATATTCAATATAAGCTACCATTGCAGGATTTGCAATAGGCAGATCACCTTACAACCATTGCTCTCATCCGCTTATCTGCTCTTGCCGCAAACTGCAAGCTCTCTCTCTGATGGATATCCTTGCCTGGGACGGCAGCCTTTGCATCGCTCCTGACTGCATATACTCAGTGAGTGGCCACGAATCTCACTGGTTTGATATCATTATGATTGCGTGGTTTCGCAAAATACACTCCGGCGCTTAGCGCTGCGCCTTTGTGATTACGTAAGTCCCACTCTGCAGTTCCCTTTGAATCCAGGCTGATCGTATCCACTCTTTGGCCACGAACGTTATAGATATCCAGTTCAATCGCTTGTTTGAGCGAAGCCTTGAAGGTAATCACACCCTTCAAGCTTGCCGGATTGGGGTAGGCAGAAAGGGTGTGCAAGGGCGGGACCGCGGTCGCATCAGCATTGGAAACCGAGAAGTCCACCGCAAACGCATACAGCACGCCATCGCTGATCATGAACAACTGATCTTCATGGGAGAAGGTAATGACGGGCAAATCGACATTCACTGTGGGAGCAGGAAAGGTAAATGTATGTGGGGCAGGAAAATCCAGGGTACACAAAGTACTGACTAATATGTAATCTTCATGTCGGGCCGAGATTGTAACTATTTTGTCATTAATGCTATCAATGTGAGGTTCAATGGGGCCGAAGCCAGTCCAGTGGGTAAATTCCGGATTATCCTCCAGGGGGCTGTGGTTCATGTATAGATAGTTCAAATTATCATAATAGTCATGATAAAACCTTAGTATTCTATCATCGCCAAACCTGACCAATCTGAATAAATGCTCGTCAACTGATACAGGAGGGCCGATAATAAATACATGCAGTGAGTCAGGACTGGGGAAGTGACACTCTAATAATGCACTATCATATGCCATACCGGGAGTTCCGATGTAAAACCTGTTGTGGACAAAATCACAATCCTGACCATAGGACGGCCCGATCACGCTCACACCAAACCATGGATCTGTCATGATCATGGTAAACTGAAGATTCCCCTGAGAGTCAAAAAATGAACCAGGTTTCTACGGCATCGTCTTCGCATGTATCCTTTACATACATGAAATGCCCGGTGGGCATGGCATATACCCTTTTTTGCTGAATTGGACTACTTTGGTAATCCGCTCCATCCAGAAGTGTTTGACTGCTGTCGCTCGCAAAGTCGTAAAACTCAAGCCTGTCATCCAAAGCAATAACCAAATGATTCTCAGACACAATATCGATCCGGCTCCACCCAATAAAGTCAGAGCTAAACTGCGTTTCATCAATAATTCTGTACTCAAGGTCATTGGCGTCCAAGCGGATTACTACCAATCCTTGGGGGTCGTATCGCGGGTATTGATAGATGACGTAGTATTTCCCAAAACGCTGAGTGCTGATCTCCTTGTGAGCTGTGCCCTCGATTCCCGTAATGCTACCAATCTGCACTACATTGGTCAGAGTATTGCTTTGCGAGAGATATTGAAATCCTGTTACCTGTATGCTTCCATTAGCAGTAGTCATCTTATAGAATTGCAGATCGCCGCTCTGGAGCTTGATCACGTCGTCATAAGCATGCGGAATGCCCAGAGAATTAGCCAGGCTAATATCAATTTGGGGCTGTTGAGCGAATAAACCTAAGATAGCTATCCAAAGGATAACTGTCAATACACCGGACATCACATCCTTACTTTCATCTGAGCCTCCATCCACAGGTAATTCTCTGTGACTATGTTTTATGCAGCAACCAAGACGCAGCAAACATCCAGCCTATCAAAATGTCAAGCACAAAGCGTCAGAACCATATTGACTGCCTATTGAGATACGGTCATGATACGGTGATTTTCATGAGCGTATCATGACCGTATCATGAGCGTATCTCAATAAGGGTGATAGACTTTGGAGTTAATGTCGCTTGATAACTATATGCATGCCGTCGAGTTATGGGCTTAACATAAACTCCTGTATGCCTTCGCTCCTCGTGCGGCATTGACTTCAAACAGCGGGGATGGGGAGGCGATCTTGCTGCTTGAACTCCTCCGCTTCGCTACGAAGTCCAAGGGTGGAAGGCATCCCGCTGCTACGAGAAAAGATTACGGAGCTTTTGAAAGCTCCGCTATGAGAAGTCTCATCTAATGAAGGTAGAACGATTTTTCTTGACAGTAAAAGCCGGGGTTTCACCATGAGCTTTGATGAAATTTTGC
>JAJOKA010000158.1 GCA_021206555.1 Candidatus Cloacimonadota bacterium
TTCTTGCGTTTTGGCTATGCCGTGGGGCATGTGGGCATGATGGGAGCGATCTTGATCGTGCTCATCGGGCACATGATCACGATCCCCACCGGGCTGGCCATTGCTGAGATTGCCACAGAATCTGAAAGGTGCGGGGTGGGGGTGAATATTACATCGTCAGTCGTTCTTTCGGCTCCACTTTGGGCGGCACGATCGGGATTTCCTTGTATCTTTCGCAAGCGATCTCGGTGGCTTTTTATCTGATTGCCTTCGCGGAGACCTTTAGGCCGCTGTTTCCCATGATCTATGATTACACAGGGATAGTCATGGATGTGCGGATGATTTCGTTGCCGGTGGCCCTCGGGCTGGCTTTATTGATCTCGCGCAAGGGAGCTTCCATCGGGGTTTCCGCCCTATATGCCATTGTGTTTACCCTGGGAATATCCTTGATTCTGATCTTTGCCGGCAAGAGTATGTTGCCGGAGAACTACACTCTGGGACTCTTTAACACGGTAGAAAATCCGGATAGTTTCTTCAGGGTCTTTGCCATTGTCTTTCCTGCCTTTACGGGAATGACGGCAGGAGTGGGGCTTTCAGGAGATCTGAAAAGCCCGCGTAAGTCTATCCCATTGGGAACTTTATCAGCCACGCTTACGGGATTGGCGGTGTATCTGCTATTGGTGATAAAAATCAGTAAAAGCGCCACTCCGCAAGACATGGTGGCAGATCAGTTTATCCTCAGCCGCATCTCGATGTGGGGGCCTTCGGTCTTTATCGGTTTGGGAGCTGCCACGCTATCATCCGCTTTGGGTTCGATCCTCGTGGCACCACGCACTTTGCAAGCTCTGAGTGGAGACAATTTCTTCCCATCTCAGAACTGGAATCGGGTTCTCAGCAAGGGACGGGGAGAATCCAACGAACCGGAAAACGCGACCTGGGTGACCGCGGCCATAATGATCTTCTTTGTGGCCATGGGTGATATCGATTTCGTGGCGCAAATCATCAGTATGTTTTTCATGATCACCTATGGCACCTTGTGCAGCATCAGTTTCCTGGAGCATTTTGCCGGTAATCCTTCCTATCGGCCTACTTTCAGGACAAAGTGGTATGCCTCGCTCTTGGGAGCCGTATCCTGCTTTCTGATGATGTTTTTGATGCAGCCGGCCTATGCCCTGGGCTCGATCCTGGTGATCGGAATGATCTACTCTTGGCTGAATAAAACTCAGAAAGGCGAGCGCAACCTGGCGATGGTCTTTCGCGGAGTGCTCTTTCAAAGCACCAGAAGCCTGCAAATCGCCATTCAAAAGCGCAGCGCTGCTCCAGATATGTCAAATTGGCGTCCATCAATTGTTGCAATCACGGAGTTTTCCGAAGATCGGGTGGCGACCTTTAACCTCCTGCGTTGGCTGAGCCATCACTATGGCTTCGGCTCCTATATTCACTACATCCGCGGGCCGCTGAACGTGGCTACCAATAACGAAGCCAAGAAGATCCTGCACAACCTGATCTCCAAAACGGAAAGCAGTGATGCCAGATTCTATGTGGATACCATCGTAGCACCCACCTTTAAGACCGCTGTGGCGCAGATCGTGCAGATCCCCGGCATCACCGGCATGGAAAACAACAGCATCCTCTTCAATTTCTTCAAGGATAATGAGGAGGAGATCGCGCCTATCGTGGATGGCTGCTATTTCACCGCGGTCACCAGCCTGAATGCCATGATTCTGCGCAGTGGAACCCGGCACTTCGGATTTCGCAGACGCATTGATATCTGGCTCACCAAAGGGGACTATCGTAACGCGAACCTGATGATCCTGCTGGCCTATATCCTGATCGGTCATCCGGAATGGAAGGATTGCCAGATCCGGGTATTTGATGTGATCCAGGAAGACTCTGAACATGCTCACGACAGCCTGGAAGTGCTCATCGAATCCGGACGCCTGCCGATCTCTGCCAGCAACATCCAGAGAGTGCCCAAGCCTGCGGACGCGGACTTTGCTGAAGTGGTGTGTCAGGGTTCAGATGACGCGGATTTGATCATCTTGGGGCTATCCCTAAAGAAGCTGCGCAAGGACAACGGCGCCTTCCTGATGAGGTTCAATTGCGCTCAGGATATGCTGTTTGTGCGCGCCGGACAACAGATATTGATCAACACTGAAGAGAGTGTGGAAGACCTCGCTGAAAGCCTGGGCGAAAAGAGCGGTGTGGATTTACCACTAAGCGTTCCCAAGCAGGAAGGCAGCAATCCTACTGATGTGGTTTAGCGGATCTCTGGTTTCGGATTTCGCGTCTCGTCTTTTATGCCATAACGATCGCTTCCGGTGTAGCGGGAAAGCGTAAGCGTGCCTCAGGTTTGGCTTGTTTCACCGCATCCTGAATAGCGAAAAACACCGCCATGCCATAGATGAAGGGTGGTTCACCGGTGGCCTTTGAGCCAAAGACGCTGGCTTCTTTGGAATTACTGGGGATCAGTTCTACTTCCAGGGTGTCCGGCAAATCCCTAATCCCGGGAATCTTGTAAGTGCTTGGATTAGCGGAAGTATAGCGTCCGTTCTTGTCCCACACCAGGTCTTCCATCGTGCACCAGCCCATGCTCTGGATAAAGGCACCGATCACCTGTCCACGATCGATCTCCGGATGCAGGCTTTGGCCATTCTCGTGAGCAATGTGCGTGCTGATGATTTGGTGTTCACCACTCAGCAGATCCACTTCCACCAATGCGATTGCCGCGCCATAAACGTAGTAATAGAAGGGGTGTCCCTGCCCCAGCTCCCGATCAAAGTAGAGATCAGGCGTCTTGTAATATCCATAAGCGCCCAAAGGCACTCGCTCCATGTGCGCGGCACGGATCAGCTCAGGGAAGCTGATAGTCTTGTCAGGCTGCGATTCGGCATAGATCAAGCCGTTTTCAAAGCTGGGCTCTTCGCACGTGATCCCGCATCGCTCCTGCAAGAGCTTGCTGGCCACCGGAGCCAGGTTTCTCTTCAGCTTTTCAGCGGCGATCCGGGCGGCGTTCCCATTGATGTCACTACCGGTGGAAGCAGCTGTGGGAGAGGCGTTTCCCGTGCGTTGAGTGTGGGAACTTTCCACTCTGATCTTTGAGATATCGATGCCCAAGACTCGGGCAACCACGATGGCCACTTTGGATGTGAGCTCTTGCCCCATTTCCACACCTCCGGTGGAGACGGAAACACTGCCATCGATATAGATCCAGATCAGGGCTGAACCTTGATTCAGAAAGGCCGTGGTGAAGGATATGCCAAACTTCACGGGCATGATGCCCAGGCCGCGTTTTCGCGTGCGGTTACTGGCATTAAACTCAGTTACTTCTGTCTTCAGCCTTGCATAGTCGGCCATCTGGGATACATGCTCCAGCATGGCTTCCGCGCTGGCTTCCTGGATCGTCTGTCCGTAGGGCGCAAGGTCACCGTTCTGATAGGCATTTAGTTTGCGGATATCCAAAGGATCAAGCTTGAGCTTTTCCGCAATCTGCTCGATGGCGGATTCAATGGCAAAGATGCCCTGGGGTCCGCCAAAGCCACGAAAAGCTGTATTGGGCGGGAGATTGGTGCGACAGGCACGTCCCCGGATGCGAGCATTAGGAATATGGTAAATGTTGTCGGCATGGAACATCGCGCGTTCCAGGATGGCCACAGAAAGGTCAGCATAGGCCCCGCCATTGCACATCAGTTCGATGTCCCAGGCCAGGATCTTGCCCTTCTCATCAAAGCCGATCTGCCAGTTACTGAGGAAGGGATGGCGCTTGCCGGTGGCCCGCATATCCTCATCCCGGGTCAGGATGATCTGCACGGGACGGTGGGTCACGTGCGCTCCCAGGGCAGCCATGCATCCCCAGATCGTGGCTGCGCGTTCTTTGCCACCAAAAGCTCCACCCAATCTGGGAACTTCCACCACGATGCGATGAGCGGGAATGCCCAGGACGTGAGCGGCTATTTCCTGCACTTCCATGGTGCTCTGTGTGGCGCAAAGCAGATGTATCTGTTCATTCTCATAAGGAATGGCGCGCACGCGCTGGCTCTCCATGTAGAAGTGTTCCTGACCGCTGCTATAGCTGTTGCCTTTGATGGTATAAGGCTCTCGCTGAGCGCTTTTTGGGCGTCTCCACAGGCAATCTTGCGTTCGGGGATATACCACTCGCCTTTGGCATCTGCTTCAGGAATCTCGAGGATGGCGGGAAGCTCTTCATATTCAAGAGTTATCAAGCTTGCTGCTGCTTCAGCGATGGATTCGTCCTCAGCCAGCACCATGGCCAGGGCTTGATGCTGATACATTATCTCAGTTTCGGGAAAGAGCGGTTCATCACGGATCACATGGCCAATCATGTTTTCCCCGGTGATATCGCTGGCGGAAAGCACTGCTTGCACTCCGGGCTGCGCTTTGGCTGCTTCCAGATCGAGCTTGATGATCCTGGCGTGGGCTACCGGAGAGAAGAAAAACTTGGCATATAGCATGCCGGAAAGGGGAGCTTCATCGCCCACAAAGCGGGATTTACCACGCACGTGAAGCTTGCCGCTAATGTGATACGGGAGCTTAGCCATGATATGCCTCCAGATACTTCAGAGTGTGGTTGATCACCATCTGTCGGCGGTATTCGGCGCTACCCCGCACATCGGACATGGGAGTGAACTCATCGGCCACCGCTTCGGCTATTACATTAGCATTTAGAGACGGCTCTTTCAGCAGCAAATCCTTGAAGTTTGTACTGAGCACAGGCGTTGCCGCCACACCGCCAAAGGCCAGATCAGCTTTTATTATCCTATCTCCATCCCGCTCAATCCTGATCGCTGAAGCTACAGCCGAGATATCCACAGACTTGCGTTTAGCGCTCTTCATGGAACGGATAAAGGCATTACGGGATGGGAGCGGCAGGATGATCTCGCGGATGTATTCTCCGGACTGTAAAGCGGTTTTGCGGTAAGCCAGGAAGAAATCCCTCAGAGCCAGGCTGTGTTGTCCGCTCGCGGACTCCAGCAGCAGGATGGCATCATAGACCAAAAGCAAAGGCAGAGTATCGCCGATGGGCGAGGCATTGGCCACGTTTCCGGCCAGAGTGCCAAAGTTGCGAATCTGCTTGGAAGCGATCACTCTGATGATCTCGACCATGGCGGGATAATCGCAGCGCGCGATCCCGGAATCCATGATCTGAGAGTAGGTGACGCCTGCTCCGATGTGCAGACCATCAGGACGGAGCGATATCTTTTGCAGCTCAGGGATGTCACCCAGATCGATCAAGGCCTTGAAATGCTTGCGGGATACATTCACCTGCACCATCACATCAGTGCCACCGGCGATCAGGGCTGCTTCGGGATGTGCGGCCAGGAGGGCGATCAGTTCCGACGTGGAGCCTGCCTTGTAGTAATTATCGATCAGGAAGTGGCTCTCGGAGCTGCGATTGATGGTCTCAATGGGAGTATCGAAGGTAAAAAGCAGAGGCTCGATATCCCTGCACCACTGGGGCACAATGCTCTGTGGATCATGCGAAATGGCCAGCTCTTCGGCAGCTTCCAGGATGGATTGATATCCCGTGCAACGGCAAAGATTGCCTTCCAAGGCAGCCAGGATCGTCTCCTTATCGGGCTCTTTGATCGAAGCAAAGAGGGCAAACATGCTCATCACAAAGCCGGGGGTGCAATATCCACACTGACTGGCATGATGCTCCAGAATGGCGGTTTGAATGGGGTGCAAATCCTCATCCGAGCCCAAACCCTCAACTGTGATCAGGTGTTTCCCGTGCAACCTGGCAGCCGGATAGAGACAGGAATTGATGGCCTCGTAAACTATATTCCCTTCAAAAGGATGCGCAATCACCACTGTGCAGGCTCCGCAATCCCCTTCATTACAACTGCATTTGGTGCCATACAGATGTAGTGTTTTATTTATCAAATCAAGGCTGCTAAGGCCGGGAGCAATCTCCAGTTTCTTAGCTTCACCATTCAAGAAAAAACTAATCCGGGTATAAGCGTGAATACCGCTGTTTAGAAGGTCTTTTTCCATTTTTTCACCTCGAAGCTATCTGAAGCGGGCTCAGATATTTTGTAAAGGATTTTCTGTGTGCTTATGGATCAGGCCTCAGAAAAGGCCGGTTCCAGCTCCTCTTTGGTTTCATGATAGAGCTCAAACAGAGTGGGTAGCTTGAGCGACATATCGTCTCCAATCCGCAGCAGATCCTCAACCTGTGTAAGCGCGTTTGCGGGATAATCCCGATGGATATAGCGCATGCCAAAATCCGCTTTAAAAGGACGATACTTCAGATTGAGCAGGGGGATCAGGCAGCGTTGCAGAAAGGTGTGATACATGCTCACGCTATCGATATATAACTTGCGCTTCACGGCTTTCTTCAGCTCTATTTCAAACACAAAATCGATCGCTGTGGCGCTTCTATAAACCCTTTTGGCTATAGCCTGCAGCTCTTCATCGGGAGTGTTCTTTGTTTCAAGCAGATGCAGAGGATCATAGTGCACTCTGGCGCGGCCATGGCGGTCTGGTTCCGTGAGTTTGTGTGGATTATCCAGCTCAACTGTGCAGATATCGCAATAGAACAGCTCCGGTGAGTCCTTCAGGAGATAGACGCATTGGCTCATGCCATGCCAGGAAGGCTCTGGAATCCTGAATCTGCGGGCAATGCCATGGTTCTGCTCCAAAATCTCGTCTAAAACGGCGAAGATCTCATCTCCGGCTTTGTGTTTGGTGACGATGCTGAGATCCAGGTCTGAATACTCGTCTTCAAAACCCGTGGCAGCAGAGCCGCCTTCCCAAATTGCCAGCACTTCCTCCAGGCTTGTGAGCTTTTCAACCAGTTCTCTGGTCAGTTCCTCTTTGTACGCGGTCATAATATCTCCTTATCAGGTTTCCAGCCATATCTGTTCATGTCTATTTTGAGGTTTTTTTGACACTTCAATGCCTTCTGCTTGCAGCATGCTCGCCTGCAAAGAACCTCCGGCATCTCGGGTCATCGCGATTTCACCGCAGGATTTCACGATTCTGTGCCAGGGCAGAGCATATTTGTCGCTACAGCTATGGAGAATGCGCGAGACCTGTCTAGACCCGTTGGGAAAGCCTGCTAACCGTGCGATTTGAGCATAGCTGGCCACTTTGCCCTGAGGCACGCTTTGCAGCACTTTGATATAGCGCAGTGTGCATTCTGAGAGGGACATTGCTTACTTGCGGGGCTTACGCTTAACCGGAGCTTTGATCTCGGGTTCACTCAAGCGGATGAGTTCACAGAGCTGATCGCTATCTTCCCACTCATCTTCCGGGATCAGAAAGTATTCTTTGGCTCCGGGATAGGGCGGGGCATATTCGGGATCCTTCAGGAAGGCCAGTCCGGCTTCGGTGGGCTTGATAAAGAGCTGTTCATCACAGAGCATGGCCGCCACCTTATCCCGATAGTATATCCCATATTCTCCGAACATCTTGCGGGCATAGACTCCTTCCAGAGTGCTCAGTTTGCTTAAAACATAGTCGGCAGTTTCTTGTTTTGTACCCATGTTTCGTCCTTTATCTGATTATCTTTACTAAGCTGCAAAGCAGATGGGATCGGCAAAAAACGTCAAGAACTTTCTGCCGGATTGCGCTGAGATGAGCAGTATGCACCGGAGAGCTTAGGGAGTCACTCCGGATTGATGATCTCGGATTTAGCTCCGGTTTATCTCATGATCCCCTCTTGCGAAGAGGGGATCATGAGATAAAGTAAAAGAAAAACCAAAGTGAGGCCAAGGGATGGGGATGATCGTGTGGAGATCTTGTGCCCTGGCCGAATAAAAATTGTTAGTCTTTTCAGTTCACTGGGATATATTGTTTTTGAGGCCGTTGATCCCGGCTAAGCTATAAATGGAAGCCACAGTCGGATGCTTCGGTCTTTCCTGATGCTAAGCTAAGTATATTGAACACAAGGAGAACATACATGAAAGCCACAAAATTGCGTGACGGAATCTATTGGGTGGGAGGTATTGATTGGGACCTCAGAAACTTCCACGGCTACCTCACTCAGCGAGGCTCCACCTACAACGCTTACTTGATAATTGATGAAAAGATCACTCTGATCGATAACGTTAAATACTATCTTTACGATGAACTGATCGCCCGCATCAGCGACGTCATTGATCCCGCCAAGATCGACGTAATCGTGCAAAACCACGTGGAGATGGATCATTCCAGCAGCCTGCCCATGCTGGCCAAGCTTTGTCCCAAAGCCGAGATTTATACCAATGCCAACGGCATCAAAAGGCTTGAAGCTGCACTACAAAGAAGAGATGAACTTCCGCGAGATCAAGACCGGAGACAGCATCAGCATCGGCAAACGCAGTCTGCACTTCATCACCACGCCCATGGTGCACTGGCCGGATAATCAGTTCACCTGGTGCCCGGAAGAAAGCATCCTTTTCTCGAATGATGCCTTTGGTCAGCACATCGCGTCTTCAGAGCGTTTTGCCAATGAACTCGCTCCCGGCATCGTGATGGAAGAAGCGAAGAAATACTATGCCAACATCGTGTTGCCCTATTCCAAGCAAGTGCAAAAGGTATTGGATCTGGCCGCGCCACTGCCGATCAAGATGATCTGTCCCAGCCACGGCGTGATCTGGACGGAAGACAATATCGGTGATATCGTAGGGGCTTACAAGGATTGGGCCTACAATGTGTCTGATCAGAAGCAAGCTTTGGTGATCTACGACAGCATGTGGAAATCCACGCAAATGATGGCGGGTGCCATCGCTGAAGGCTTTGAAGAGATCGGGATCAGGGCGAAGCTGCTGAATTTGCAATGCAATCACATCTCAGATATCATGACCGATATCATCGATGCCCGCTTCATCGCGGTGGGATCGCCTACTCTGAATAGCTCTATTCTGCCCACGGTGGCGGCCTTTCTCTATTATCTGAAGGGGCTTTCGCCAAAAGATAGGATCGGTCTGGCTTTTGGCAGCTATGGCTGGGGTGGACAGAGCATTCCTATCCTGCATCAGATGTTGGGAGGTGCCAAAGAATGCGGCTTTGAGATGCTGGAGCCCATTAAACACCAATACATTCCCTCAAAAGAGGATTTACACAAGATTAAAGAAAACCTGATAACACAAGTAAAAGCAAAACTGGAGGAATCATGATCAGTAAAAAACTGATAAAAGCCATTAATGAACAGATAAACAAAGAACTCTTTTCCGAGTATCTCTATATCTCCATGCAAGCGTGGTTTGCCAATCAAAACCTGGACGGTATGGCAGCCTGGATGGACGCTCAAGGCAAGGAAGAACGCTTCCACGCCATGAAGTTCTTTAACTACCTGATCGAGCGCGGCGGCAAGGTGGAACTGAAAGCAATCGCCACTCCCACGGTGGAGTTTGACAACCCGCTCAAAGCCTTCAAAATGGCTCTGGAGCACGAGCAATTCATCACCAAAAGCATCAATGAGCTGATGGATCTGGCGATCAAAGAGAATGACCACGCTACCCGCAGCTTTTTGCAATGGTATGTGGATGAACAGGTGGAAGAAGAAGCATCTGTGGACAGAATCGTAAATATGCTGAAAATGGTGGGTGAAAATGGCCATGGCATCATGATGATCGATCGTGAGCTTGGTCAACGCACATTCAGCGCGCCTGCTACGGAAGAATAGGATTAATCAATGGGAAGCCCGGATAAGCCCGGGCTTCCTCCAATATCGCCGGTGGGAGGTGAGATGAATCGCTTGACTACAGAAGATCTTTATACTCGAATTTTTAACTCCTCGGTGGTGGCCATTGGCCTCACTGATGTCAAGGGGAACTACCAGTTGGTTAATCCCGCTTGGTGCAAGATGCTGGGCTACACTCAGGATGAAGCTAAAGGTCTGTCAATCATCGATGTAACCCCGGCTGAAGACAAAGAACACAGCCAGATAAACTATGATAAACTGATCAGTGGGCAAAGCAGCAGCATCAGGATTCAACGCAGGTATCTCTGTAAGAATGGGGATGTTATCTGGGCTGATCTGCACGTTTCAGCGGTAACGGATTCCGACCATCAAGTATTGGGCGTATTGGGCATGTTTGTCAATATCGATCCCCTGATCATGGCTGAAGAAAACATGAATATGCTGAACCATGAACTCACCAAAGCTAATATCGAGCTTCAGGTAGCGGTCGAAAAACTCAATAAGCTGGCTCGGCATGACGAGCTCACCAAGCTCTTCAATCGCAGAGTGTTGGAAGAGTTTCTGGAGCTGGAACTGCAACGTGTTAACCGCACTCAAAGGGGATTCACAGTAGCCATTGCGGATCTGGATGACTTTAAGCTGGTGAATGATACTTTTGGCCATGATTGCGGTGATGAGGCTTTGAAAGCCCTATCTCAGGTGCTACGCAAAGGCATTCGTAACATGGACGTGGTTGGCAGATGGGGAGGGGAAGAGTTTCTCTTTGTGCTTCCCGAAACTTCTCTGGAGGGTTCACGCATCGTGCTGGATCGTATTCGCCGACGGGTCAGAGAGATCGAACTCTTCTGCAATAATCTGGAGATCAAACTCAGTATCTCGATCGGGATGTCCTATTGTCAGGGGCAATGTGACCGGGATCATGTGATCAAAGAAGCGGACATCGCGCTTTATGAAGCCAAACGCACCGGCAAGAACAAGGTAGTCTGCTATCAGAACCTGCCGATGGACTGCGGCAGGCCTTAGCCCTTTGTACTACAAATATTAAGCCCGGACGCTCCATGCATCCGGCTTATTCGCTAATGGGACTATTTTATATCAATTGTTTGATCACTGCCTTGCCGGGGAAGCAGGCAGCTTCGCCAAGCTCTTCCTCGATGCGCAGGAGTTGGTTGTATTTATCCACGCGCTCACTACGGGAGATGGATCCGGTCTTGATCTGTCCGGTATTCATGGCCACAGCCAGATCCGCGATGAAGGTGTCGCCAGTTTCACCGCTACGATGGGAGACCACGCAAGTCCAGCCCGCTTTGTGAGCGGTATTGATGGCGTCGATGGTCTCGGTGACGCTGCCAATCTGGTTCAGCTTGATCAGCACAGAGTTTGGCCAGCTTCTCTTTGATCCCGCGTTTGATGAGCCTTGTATTGGTTACCAGCAGGTCATCGCCCACGAGTTGGATCTTTTTCGCCCAAACGCTTGTTCATCAGAGCCCAGCCTTCCCAATCGTTCTCAGCCAGACCGTCTTCGATGCTGCAGATGGGGTATTTACTGATCAGGCCTTCGTAATAGCTGATCAGTTCTTCACTGGTGATCATCTTGCCATCAATGGCGTATCTGCCATCTTTTTGCACGAAGGATGAAGCAGCCGCGTCAAGGGCTATATAGAGGTCTTCACCGGGCTTGTAACCGGCTTTCTGAATGGCTTCCACGATCACGATCAGGGCTTCTTCATTGGAAGCCAGATTGGGGGCAAAACCGCCTTCATCACCCACGGAGGTGGCCAGGCCACGTCCTTTGAGGATTGCTTTCAGAGCGTGGAACACTTCGGCATTCATGCGCAAGGCTTCACGGAAGCTGGAAGCGCCCAAAGGCATCACCATAAACTCCTGGATATCAACGTTGTTATCGGCATGTTCGCCGCCATTGATGATGTTGCTCATGGGTACCGGTAGAGTGATGGCATTCACACCACCGAGATAGCGGTAAAGCGGGATATCCAGTTCCATTGCCGAAGCTCTGGCTGCCGCCATGGATACGGCAAGGATGGCATTTGCGCCCAGCTTGGCCTTGTTTTCCGTGGCATCCAGCTCCAGCATCATCTGATCCAGATTGGCCTGTTGCAGGGATTCCATGCCCAAAAGCTCGGTAGCAATGATCTCATCGATGTTTTGCACTGCTTTCAGCACGCCCTTGCCCAGGTAACGGCTCTTATCGCCGTCTCTCAGCTCGATCGCTTCGCGTTCTCCGGTGGAAGCGCCACTGGGCACAGCTGCCCGGGCCACCACGCCACTTTCCAAATGAATATCAGCTTCCACGGTGGGGTTGCCACGTGAATCCAAAATCTCGCGTCCTTTAATATAGATAATCTCGGACATTATTTCCTCCTGTCTGTGATCTAAAATACTTCTTGTAAGCAGCCATCATTCCGGCAGCTAACTCGCTGTTTCAGAAAAGATAACCTGCTTTGCTCATTATGCAAGTTCGGCCAGCATTGCGCTCACCATCTCCACTGCCTGCTTGATGCAGGAAGAGCAGTGGGCATCGAAGGCTCCGGCTGCTCTGGCCTTTTCTTTTTCGATGGGATCGCTGACGTCGTAGCCCAGGATTGCCTTGCAATCGGTGGGGCCGATCTCAGCGTGCCAGCGCCTGAGCAGTTCCAGAGTGCACTCATCGGCACGGGTTTTATTGGCAGTGTTGTATTCATCGAATCCACAAGCCAGGCCCAAGGCCATCAGAGCTCCGGTCAATGCTCCGCAAGTAGCCGCCATGCGCATTCCACCGCCAAAGGGGGAAGCTAGCTTCAGAGCCAGCTCAAGGGGCATACCGTGATCTTCGGCAAACACGGAGAGCACGCTCTGCGCGCAGTTATAGCCTTCTTCATGCCTCAGATCGGCAAGCTCAGCTTTGCTCACTACTTGATCACCATGATCTTGCGGCTGATTGTGGGCTGATTGATGCTATCGATCTTCAGCAGATAGACTCCGCTACCCACAGCTTTACCTTTGCTGTCAAGGCCTTGCCACGTGAAGCGTTCTGCATCCATTTTGCTGCTGAACACCTCTTGGCCACGAATGTTATATATCTTCAAAACCGGTTTGGTGAAGCCCTTGCCTTGCAGCTTGAGAGTATTACCATTCTTGAAACTCACGGGATTTGGGTAAATCGCGAGTTCCGGCTTCTGGATCAAATCCTGATTGGAAGTGGGGAAATCGAAAGAAGCTACATCGCTGGCTTCGGATTCGATGTTGCCATCTGTGGCCACGATCCAAAAGCTGACCTTGCCATTTTGGTTAATGGAAGGCGCAAAATAGCTGTTCGCGCTGAAGGGAACCGTGGCAAAGAGCTGAGCTGCTCGAGTTTCCGCTGGCATATAGACGCGATAAGCATCGTAATCCGTGCCATCATAGGCCGGAGCTGTCCACCAGAGATCCACTCGCGTATGCGTCTGAATTGCAGAGGTTTGCGGCTTGGAGTCTGAACTCATTGGGGCGTGAGGGATTGGCGCGATGATACTTTAGCCAGACTCCCGGCTGCACTTCCACGCTGTCCAGATAGCGATCCGCATATCCTTCAGCATCATAGAGATAGCTGTGGTGATAGAGCAGAGCATAGCCGATGAAGGTCTGCTCCAGGATGATGTCCATCGCGGATCTGGTGACAAAGCTGATGCCACCGTTCTGATCGATGCTGCAGGTGATGAACCTCTGGATGGGAGCGCCGCCTTCCACGTAGTTCTGAATCCAGCTTTCGCCATGCCCCAGATTCGTAAGCTTGGTATAGACCTGTCCCCAGCCAAAGTTGATTTCCTGCCAATCCGTGCCATCATAGTACTGATGTTTATAGAGATAGCGATAGTCACCTTCGTCATAGAAATAATCAATCTTGTCCGGGGCAAAGACCAAAAACCCTGATACATGGGCCATACTTCCCTGCCCTCAATGTTCTGGACAGTGCCGCGTATTTCATAGTTATAGTGCTGCCAGGCATCAATATAGATGTCACCCAAAGGCAGATCACCATCAGCCGGATTGAAGGGCATCATTTGTTCCAAGCTATTCGGTGCTGCCCAGATTTCCCGCTCAGGATCAACGCCGGTGATCAGGGCATAAAACAGAGTATTGACATTGCTTTGGATGCTGAAGGGATTGCTTTGCAGCACATGGCTTTCCAGGATTTCCTGGCTGTTTACTTCAATCAGGAGCAGCTGCAATTCTTGAGGTTCAAGATCATCGTAATCTTCCGGATCCCAAGAGTATGAGCCGGTGATGGTGATGCCGGTTTGGGGCTCGAACCAAGGCTCAAAATCCACGGTGGGTAGCGAGGCACTGTCGTTACTATCCACGATCCCAATCGCGATTTCCGCTGCGGTATATACACCCCAATCGTTGTTTTCGGCCTTGATCACGTTTGCATTGTTCGAATAGCTGGCACAAACCACAGAGTGCAGCGTATTGCTTTCATCGATGTTGTTCTGAATCACGTTTTGACCATGTGCCCAGGGTGGTCTGAAGCAAGATCGCCCAGCACCGGCATGGCGTTTGTCGTGATGTAAAAAGCTGTAAAATTGCCGGTTAGCACGTTTTCGGCAATATAGGGCAAGGATGTGGCGCCACCGATCATCATCCCGGCTCCGCTATTGGTATCTCCGGGGATGAAGTTATTGATAATAGTGTTGTTATGCACAATCCCGCTGGCATTCAAAAGGTAGATGCCGGTGAGATTGCCTTCGATATGGTTGTATCTGATAATGGGATTGATGGCGCTTGCGTCCCACCACGTCCCAGGCTGTGATGCCTTGTTTATAGTTGCTGTGAATGTAGTTATACTCGATGATGGGGTTATTTTGCCCACCGGTGGATTGATTGGAAAGCTGGATCGCGCCGTAATACTGGGGCACGTTGCCATTATAGCGCACTTCATTGTGATGCACCCAGGCATTGCTGTTTTGAGGGATCAGGATGCCGTTTTGCAGGGTGTGTTCAATGAGATTGTGATGCACGTTCATCGCTGCGGGATTGGGGTTTCCGATGCCATAGAGGTGCAGGCCCCGCTGATTGTTGCTAAAGCGGCTATAGGACACCTCCATCGGAGCATCCACGGCATTGATGCCATATTCGGCATCTTCCACCACGATGTGCATGAAGTTGCTCTGCGCAGTGGGATTTTCCAGACGCAGTCCTTTCCACATTGCCACGGGCATCATCCCGCTTCTGAAATAAATGCTGTCCGCTTCGGTGCCGATGGCCTGAATCGAGCCTTCAGCATTGATCCGATAATTGCCCCAAGCCTGCACGATAACTCCCGGCAGGATAGTGAGTTCGCTGCCCTCGGGGACAGTCACATCGCCCACCAAAGCGTGAGGATTATTGGCCGGATCCCAGGTGCCGGATTGGATTCCGCTAACTTCAATGGCGCTGATCCCGCACAGGATGGCCAGGCTGAAAAGGATAAGAACTAATCGTTTCATTTTGTCTCCCATTTGTTTAGAGCTAAGCAAAAGGTGGAGAAGACACATATTGCCTGCTCCACCTCAAAAGCGGGTTTGATCTTACTCGCTGATGGCCTGAACCGGGCATGTGGCGATGCAGGCTCCGCAATCAATGCAAGTTCCTTCATCTACTACAGCCTTGTCGGCTTCCATCTTAAGCGCGCTTACGGGGCATACGTCCACGCAAGCTCCGCAGCCGATGCAAGTGTCCTTATCAATCTTTACTGCCATGATACAGCTCCTTAAGTGTTTTGCGACCAAGCTAATCTGCACCTTAATATCAGTCAAGCACTTTCTTGATCGTGATGATATCCTTTCCAGTACCCAATCCTTTGCTTTCGCTCCGGATTACCCCCAGTTTACCTCATATTCTCTTCATGGCAAGAGGAGATCATGGGGTAAAGCAGATGTAAAACAGAGCCCAATCAAAGGGTATCATCCCTCAGTTCAGGTATATCCTACTAACATGATATACTTTCTGCTTGCCATATCCTCCTCATTTGGTATACTATCTATGCAGCCATGTTTGAGGCAAGGCTTGCAATGTTTACGCTAACAAGAGGTAATGTGATGAAATATATAGCAATACTGATAATGGTAATGGGGGTCGGCCTGCTTTTCGGGCAGGTTATCTTTGAAGAAGACTTCAATGTAACGACTCCACCGACCGGTTGGATTACCGGAGGTACTTTTTGAAGCAGTCACACAGACGTGGGAACTGTTAAAACAGATAGTGATTTATTCAAGAGCGATGGAGGAAACAGCTATCTCCGGCTTAGTGATAATGTTGCATGGAACAGAGGTTGGACATATTATACCGCGCAGAAGTTCCCGATTATGGGCCATTGGAAGCTGGAAATGGATGTCCGCATTGGTCGGTTGCATGATGGCAATCAAACGGCAAGCAGCGCGGATGGCCTCACCTTCGTGTTTCTGGACGCAAATACTGTGGAAACAGCTGGTGTCCTGGATCCCAACAAAGTGATCGGGGGTTATGGGCAATATATGGGTGCTCCCAGAGGTGGCTTGCCAAACTCCCCTGTAAATGCGCTTTGGGATACACACCCGGATTATTGGGCTATAGCTTTGAGTTCGATCACTTCAGCAACTCCAGCGAGCCATCTACAGAATATATCCACTGGGTATCGCTCAAAAACTGGGCTCATTCCGGTTTGGGGATAGATCTTTCTCCAGACCCCAATTTCTACTTCAATAACGGCTGGCAGAGGCTGGAGCTTGAAGGCAACAATGGCATCCTCACTGTGCGCTACAAATGGAATGGCAGCAGCTATTCGGCAACTCACACCATGGATACCCTGAATCCCTCCAATCCATCCTGTGATCCGCTTTATGATTACATGGCATATTTTGGAATCGGAGCAGCACCGGCCAGAGATTTTCAGCGCATGAAGTGCGTTAAGTAAAACTGGAGATGATCGAGGATGAAACTCTGCCAGTGGCGCTGTCAACCTTCACTGCTATCCAGACATCAGTGAACAACGTGCGCTTGAATTGGAACTCAATCGGAAACCGGAGTGGGAGGTTTCTATATCTATCGCAATCAGCAGCAGCTCTTAGAATCCGCAAGGATTGTGAGCCCCCTTATCCCGGCAACAAACACTGCCAATGCCCGAAGCTATCAGTTTCTGGATTCCGAGATCACCGAACCGGGTGTGTATTATAACTGGCTTTCGGTCTCCAATCTGGATGGCAGCGATGAGTTCTATGGACCGGTGCAGCTAGCTAATAATACAATGCCAAATCAGAATAATCCGACGACTCCCTTGCAAACCACCATCAGCAAGGTTTACCCCAACCCCTTCAATCCCAGCACGACTATCAGTTATAGCCTTAAATCTCCTGCGGATGTGCGCTTTGAGCTGTATAACGCCAGAGGACAAAAGGTCTTTGATAGGCTTATGGGCAGCTTGGCAGCAGGGAATCATAAGTTGGTGTTTGAAGGCAAAGATACAGGTGGTCAGCCGCTGAGTTCAGGGATCTATTACCTCATCATGAAGGCCGGTTTAGAGCAGAGCAGCAGAAAACTTGTATTGACAAAATGAGACCCGGCATCGAAGTACCGGGTCATTAATTTGGTGAAGAGAGTGATTACTTCATCAGTATCATCTTGCGTTGCAGGGTTCGCTCATTGGCTTGTAGGCGATAGAGATAGACACCGCTGGCCACGCTTTGGCCATTATTATCCAATCCGTCAAAGACCACACTGTGCTTACCGGCGGCTTGAGAGCCGGGTTTGTAGCTGCGCACCAATTGTCCCTTCAGATTGAAGATCTCGATCTGCACTTCGCCGGGCTTAGCCAGACTGTAGGTAATAGTTGGTTCGGGATTTGAAGGGGTGGGGTAAGTTTTGGTGCAAAAGGGCTGCGGGCGTCCACGGGATTGACCATGTTCGCGTTTAAGGTCGCTGTGCCGGTTACCAGCTTGATATTATCGATAGTCCAGCCCGGATCGGTGAGTTCATCAGCAGTGCTGCTATCCTGCAAGCGGAATCTGAGATAGACGCTTTGGCCGGCGAGGGAGGATAGATCCACATAGGTATCCTGCCACCAATCCTGGCGTCCGGAATTGATCCAGAGCTGAGTCCAGCTTTGGCCATCGGGAGATGCTTCCACGCGGACTGGATCGTGATCCCATTCGGTGTGGAGGTGGGACTCAAAAGTGAGCAAGGGGCTTGATCCGGCGGGAATCTGGATGGGGTTTGCGGTCTTGATCCAGACGTTGCAGTTTTGGGCGTAATGACCGCGTCCACCCCAGCTGTCGGTGATGGCATGACCGCTCTCGCTGAGGTCACTGATGATCACCCAGGGGCCTTCGAGTTCCCACTGCGCGGTGTCGGATTCCCAATCTTCTTCAAAGAGTACGGTGGCCGGGCTCAGGTTAAAGTGTTGCACTTGCGAGCCGGGATGCAAATTGACAGTACCCAGATATGGGTAATAACCATCGGCAGTGATCTCGATCTGATATTCGCCCTCATAGCCGTGGTAGATGTAATCTCCTGTAACCCAAAGGGTGTCCGGCACTACGTCTTTGATGATGATACGGGCCGGGATGCCCGTTCCGCTGCTATTGATCGTGCCATACATCACGGCTGATGCCTTGGGATCCATGGGGATTTGGATGGTAGTCCAGCTGCTGTTGTTAACCGTGGTGCCCGGCATCACTTTGTCCCAATAACCATTCTTCCGGGGCATGAATGGTGTAGCTGCCAGTGGGCAGGGGTTTAAAGAATCTGCCTGTATCTGGATTACTCAGGCGTGGCTTAAACCAGGGAGCGTGGCGTTCCTGGATGATGATCTCTGCTTGGATTGGCTCTTGAGTGGAACTGTCGGAAGTATGTCCGGTCAGCATGGAGTTCGAAGGCACAGCTGTGGAAAACATCAAAGCGCGGTTCATCATCCACCATACACCGTTTGTGGCGCGTTGGATGGTGTTCAGCATCAAAGGCTCTTCGGGTTGCAGATTGCGGGTGCCTACTTCGATTAAAAGCTGGATGGTGCCGTATTCCTTGTACATCCAATCGTGAAAAGCACCTCTACGGCTGGCATTGGGATAATACTCATAGGGAGTTCCGTTTTTCCTTCAAGATGGTATTTGCCACGCCTTGGGCGATGCTTTGGGCAAAGGCAAAATCGGGAGAAGGACGGATGTCTTTCCAATTGAAGGAAAAATACACTTTCTCACTGAAGTTTCCGCTACGCGAGGAGTGCCAGCAGATGCTATAGACAAAGTTCTTTTGATCGCAGAGGTTCTTGATCGCGATCACTTCGCTTTCGCTCATGGGATAAGGCCCACGGTAGTAATCATATACTTCTGTTCCACCGGGTTGCATCAGGGTGTCGCCATGAGTAAAAGTTGAAGTCAAAATTGCGGTTGATATCCACGCCGTCAATGTCATAGCCCACCAGGGGTGAAAAGTCAAAGATGCCGTTGTTGTTGTTATCGCGCTTGTTCTTGCGATATGAAGTATCGAGATTGGCGGTGACCACATTGTGCCCTTCGGGATTAAGAGTGGGGATCCACCAGCTTTCTAACTGGTTGATCCACATGCTATAGGGCATCTGATTACGATTGGCCAGAATCTGATGGATGTTGCTGAGCGTGATCTCCACGCCAAGAACCTCTTCGGCATGCACCTGGCCCACAAAGAGCAGGGCCGGACGCTCCCAATCGCCTTCCACATTGGCAGAAATCTGCATGGCATAGATGGGCACCTGGTCTTCCTGACTGTAGCCGATCATGTGCACTTTGGCGATATCAGGATGCGCTGCCTCCAGGGCAAACATCTGGCTGGTGATCTCGTCATAAGTGTGATAGCAGGAAGGCAGTGTCGCGTTTAGCAGAAATGGTAAGGCTAAGACGACCAACAAGATAAAGGTGTATTTACGCATGGTTTACTCCAGATAAGTTAGCTTATTATGCTATAGGGTATGCAATTTCTGCTCCAATACCGGATAATCATGCTTCTTGCAGGTATGCCTCCAGCAGCTTTAAGGTGTTTTCGATGGCCTGAGTGTGGGTGCGTTCATAGCCATGAGAGGCGAAAACTCCGGGGCCAATGAGCCCGTGTTTGAGGTCATGCCCTGCTCTCAAGGCGCCCTCCACGTCTGAACCATAATAGGGATAGATGTCGATGGCATATTGCAGCTTCAGCTTCTCTGCCAGACGAACCAGACGGTCGGTGACGTCATAGTCATAGGGGCCTCCGGAATCCTTTGCGCAGATGGAAACCTTGTATTCGTCCGTGCCCAGGTCGTCCCCCACCGCGCCCATATCCACGGAGATCATTTCAGCCGTGTCCGTGGGAAATCCGGAAGCGGCACCGTGGCCAACTTCTTCGTAAGTGGTGAAAAGGATACTGGTCTTCCGATCTGGGATCAATAGGCCATCCCTCACTTCTTTGGTTAAGGCCAGAAGCACACCGGCGCTGGCTTTATCGTCCAAATGGCGGCTCTTGATAAATCCGGATGGAGTAAGCATAGTGCGGGAATCCAAAGAGACAAAATCTCCGGGAGCAATCCCGAGTTTCAGGGTATCTTCTTTGCTTTTCACGATCTCGTCCAGAACTATCTCCATATTGGCATCATCGCGCTTGCTGGAGCCGGAATCGCTATATACATGGGCAGCCGGGCCGTTTATATATACTGTTCCGGTGTAGGTCTTACCATTTCTGGTGTGGATGGTGACGTTCTCATTTTCGATGTTGTTTTCCGGATAACCGCCGATCTTGGTGAAGCGCAATCTGCCATTACCCTTGATGGCACGCACCATGGCGCCCAGGGTGTCGATGTGCGCAGCCAATACCAGGGGATTGCCTTCGCCACCCAGATCGCAGAGCACCGAGCCTTTGCGGGAGATTGTGGGGCTGAAACCCAGATTGTGAAGTTCCTGAATCAGGTATGCTGTAGCCATTTTGGTGAAACCGCTGGGGCTGGGAGTTTTACAGAGCTTGAGGATCTGCTCCACTGCGTAATCAGTATAGTTCATTGTATCTCCATGTGTTTAATATCTTTATGCGTTGCTTCCAGGCATTTGCGATGGTATTCTATGTTGGCATTCAGGATTGTGGGGAGATCGGGATCGGCTATCTGAGTGGCCTTGGCCATGGTTTCTTCAACCGCAGAGTGGATATCCGTGAAGCAGATGCGCTCGCTGAGAAAAAGTTGCATGGCAGCCTCAACCGCGGCATTGACCACGGTGGGCATCAAGCCTCCGGCCAGGCCCGCTTGCAAACCCAAATAGTACAAGGGATATCGCTGCCGGTCAATGCCCTCAAAACTCAGCTGCGCGTGTTGTATAAGATCTGTCTGCACCAGTGCGGATTCATAACGCTGAGGATAGCTGAGCGCGTAGAGAATGGGAATCTTCATATCCGGATAGCTGAGCTGAGCCAGATGCGAGCCATCGATGAATTCCACCAGAGAGTGGATCACCGATTGCGGATGGATGATGGCCTCTATCTTGCTGTAAGGCATAGCAAAGAGCCAATGCGCTTCCATCACTTCCAGGGCTTTGTTGAACATCGTGGCACTATCCAGAGTCACCTTTGCGCCCATATCCCAATTGGGGTGTTTCAAGGCCATAGCCGGTGTGATCTTGCCAAAATCCTCCAAAGGCAGATTGCGGAAAGCCCCACCGGAAGCCGTGATGATCAGCTTGCGGATTTCAGAGGAAGGGTGCTTGCCAATGGCCTGAAAGATGGCGCTGTGTTCACTATCCACCGGGATTATCTGCTTCTCACCTCGCATTTTGGCTACCAGATGGCCACCCATCACCAAAGATTCTTTATTAGCCAAGGCCAGGCTTTTTCCCGCTTCCAGGATGGCGAAAGTGGCTTCAATTCCGGCTGATCCTCCGATGGCATTGAGCCCGATGTCATAATCCTCATTTCTCAGCAATTGGAGTAGTTCTGAGGCACCGAAGTAAATCCTCAGTTTGGGGTTCTCGTGGCGGATTTGCTCTTGCAGAGCCGGATCTTTGATGCCGGTGAAGGCCAGAATGGGGATCTCAAACTCTCTGGCCAGCGCGCATAGCTTATGATGTTGACTATGAGCAGCAGCCAGACTGATCTTCAGGGTAGAGGCTTGCTCACGCGCTACTTCAAAGGTGGAAGCGCCGATAGAGCCGGTGGCTCCCAGCAGGGCAATCTTCTTTACCATTGATAGGATGCGGATATCCTTTGCGAGAAGCCCAGACCATCGTCGGAATTGCTTTTGAAGGCATAGTCCAGCCCCCAATTGCTGATCCCGAGTCCCATGCCGGCAGTGAAGGCATCCACGTCGTAGCCTGCCATCAGAGCCAGCTGAGGAATCACTTGCAGCATCATTCCGGCATGCAGGTCAGCACTGAGGCCAGAGTTGCTGAAGTTTGACGCAGTGCCCCGTTCCTCCGGATAAGTCTGAGCGCGAAGCGCTAACAACAGAGGAATCCGGTATTTACTGATCGAGCTTTGGTAGCCCAGTTCCAGATCCAGATTGGGCAATGCTATCTCGTGCTCACCGCTTTCCCAAAGGATTTGGGTGCCAAAGAAATCGCGCAGATTAGCACCGGCCGCAAAGCCTTTGCCCATGTCCAGATATGCGCCAAGATCCGCTCCAATGCCATAGCCCGAATGCTCTGCCAAAGAGCGATAAGCCAGCTTGGGCGTGATACCCAGAGCAAAACTGGGATTGATCTTGCGGGCAAAGCTACCGCTGAGGATAAAATCCTGATTGGTAACGGTTTTCCACACATAAGGGCGGTTATCGTTGCTGATCTCGGAGTTTTCGTCTTCCAAGCGGGTAAGCTTGATCTTATCTATGGCCAGATGATTGATGTTGATGGCGGCACCGCTGTCTAAACGCAGAGACATTTGGTTTTGAGCCAGAAGGCCTTCAAAGTGATTGCTGCGCATGAGCTCCACCGCGTTCATGCTGCTGTGCGCGAGACTGGCAGGATTCCACCATCCGGCAGCATTGAAGCCATCCAATGTGAGTCCGGTATTGCCCATGGCCTGGTTTTTTACGCCGGGGCTAAAGCTAAAGATCTCGCCAGCATACTTTGTAGCATACATGGCACTCAAGCAGAGCAGGATCGCTAAGATCAGGGATACGCGTTTCATAATTCTTCCTCCCGGATATTATAATCGGTCTATGGAAGATAAAAAAGAGAAAGTGGTGGGCCCAGAGGGACTCGAACCCCCAACCATCCGGTTATGAGCCGGAAGCTCTACCAGCTGAGCTATAGGCCCCATCACTGTAGCGTTCATAAGTTTTTGATATCCGCTTTTTTGTCAAGCGGAATGTGCATCAGAGTTTGGCGGCTATGCTCACCATCTTGCCGGGCACCACGATGATCTTCTTGATCTCGGCTCCTTCCAGGCTGCGTGCCACATTGTCCACCTTCAGCGCTTCGGCCTTCAGGCTTTCGGTGTCCATATCCGATGGCACTTCCATCTTACCCCGCAGTTTACCATTAATCTGGATCACGTAAGTAACGGTGTCCTGCACCAGATATTTCTCTTCATAACCTGGCAGGCCGCTTTCGTGCAAGAGCCCTTCAAAGCTCATCATTTGCCAGAGTTCTTCGGCCAGATGCGGCGCAAAGGGATAGAGCAATTGAGGAATGATGCCACATGCTTCCGCGTAAACGGCAAGCTCATCCTCGTTCAGGCTTTGCGGATTCTTGATCGCCACGCACTTATTCAAATGTTCCATAATGGCGGCAATCGCGGTATTATATTGCATGCGTTGCAGGCTGTCATCCAGCCATTTCTTGGTGCAATGATGCGAGCTGAAGAGTAGCCCCTTCATTTCGGAAGAGAGTTTATCGACATCTGCTTCAAATGCCAGCCCCTGTTTGATGGCATCCAGATTTCCTTCGATCAGGCGATGGATCCGGTTTAGAAAGCGGAAAGCGCCCATCAGCGCGTCATCGTTCCATTCCACGTCCTTTTCGGGAGGTGAAGCAAAGAGCAGATAGACGCGCAGGGTGTCACTGCCAAAGCGATCGATAATGTATTGCGGATCAACGGTGTTGCCCTTGGATTTACTCATTTTGGCACCGTCTTTGAGCACCATGCCTTGGGTCAAAAGACGCGCGAAAGGTTCGTTGCCTTCCACCCAGCCCATATTGCGCATGAACTTATAGATGAATCTGGCATAAAGCAAGTGCATGCAGGCGTGTTCGATACCGCCAATATATTGATCCACAGGAAGCCAATACTTGGCTTTTGCGGGATCAAAGGGCAGTTTATCGTTTTTGGGGTCGGCATAACGCGCGTAATACCAGGAAGAATCCACAAAGGTATCCATGGTATCCGTCTCACGTCTGGCATCCTCACCGCACTGAGGGCATTTGACATTTAGCCATTCGGGAACGCTCAACAGCGGATTGGAAGTGGTCTTTCCCACTTGCACGTTATCCGGCAAGAGTACAGGCAAATCCTCATCGGGAACGAGCACTATGCCACATTTGGGGCAATGGATAATGGGGATGGGATTGCCCCAATAGCGTTGACGCGAAATGCCCCAATCGCGCAACCTGTAAGTCTTGGTGGCTTCGCCCCAGGCATTGTCTGCGATCCAGGCTGTGATTTTGGACTTGGCATCTTCGCTGGGGATGCCGTCGAAGTGCTCAGAATTGGCCATGATGCCAGGCTCGATATAGGCTTCCTGCATCGCTTCTGCCACCAGGTTTTGCTCCCAGTTCTGGATCACCACCTTGATTGGAATATCATACTTGCGGGCAAACTCAAAATCTCTCTGATCATGGGCAGGAACAGCCATCACCGCGCCGGTGCCATAATCCATCAGCACATAGTTTGTGACCCAGATTTGCACCTTATGTTTATTCAAGGGATTGATACAATAGCGTCCGCTAAAGATGCCTTCCTTAGTGGTTTCAGCACTGCCGCGCAAGACCTTGTCTTCATTGATCACTTTCTTGCAAAAGTCGTGCAGAGCGTGGTTCTCCGGTTCCTCAGCCAACCATTTTTGCACCAGGGGATGTTCTGGCGGCAAGGCCATAAAGGTGACACCATAGATGGTGTCTGGACGAGTGGTAAAGACGGGGATCAGAGTGCCGTCTGCTTCCAGAGGAAACTCGATGCGTGTGCCTTCACTGAAGCCAATCCAGTGTTTCTGCATGGTCATCACCCGCTCCGGCCATTCGACCACATCAGAGAAATCCAGCAATTCTTCGGCAAAGTCGGTGATGCGGAAATACCATTGCTCAAGCTCTTTCTGTTCCACTTCCGAGCCGCAGCGCCAGCAACGGCCATCTTCCACCTGCTCATTGGCCAGCACCGTGTTACACTCTTCGCACCAGTTTTGGAAGCTCTTTTTGCGATACACCAGGCCATCTTCATAGAGCTTTTTGAAGATGTATTGACCCCAGTGGTAATAATCCGGACGGCAGGTGCTTACTTCGCGTTCCCAATCCAGCAGAAAGCCCATGCCATCAAACTGTTTGCGCATATTGGCGATGTGTTCCTCAGTGGTGATGCGGGGGTGGGAATTATGCATGATCGCGTAGTTTTCTGCGGGCATACCAAAGGAGTCATAACCCATGGGTTGCATAGCATTGTAGCCTTCCATCAGCTTCAAACGGGTGATGGCATCGCCGATCGAATAGTTTGAGGCATGACCGATGTGGAGAACTCCGGAAGGGTAAGGAAACATTGATAGTACATAATACTTGGGCTTGTCGCCCCCGTCGGGCGCATTTGCTATCTTACGATCTTGCCAGATCTTTTGCCATTTTGCTTCAATCGCAGAAAAAGGGTATTCCATGCAGTTCTCCATTTTGGCTATCGCCATTAGTGTATATTTTATCAGTATCTTGCAAGGACTTTGATCGGGGTTTTTTGTCAAGCCTTTTGTGGCTCAGGCATACTCCAAAGGAGACTTTATGATGGTCTTCTTCCGGGCAATGATTATCCTTTCATCGATAGCTCAGCATGCTAAAGCTGCTACAATAAATTCAATTAGGGAGTACAAATGAAGAAACTAATGCTTATCGTAGTCCTCGGTCTGATGGCGATCACAGCCCTCAGCGCGCATCCTGCCGCCAATGTGAAGGCGCAATACGACGCAAAAACTTCGATCCTTACCGTTGAATATGGACACAAAGTAAGGGATGCCAGCGATCACTATATCTTCAACGTCATGATTGAAGTAAACGGCAAAAAGATGGTCGAGCAAAACCTCTCTGCCCAGGAAAGCCTGGATGGAGGCACTTTGGTGTACAAACTGGCAAATCTAACCAAGGGTGATCAGGTGAAAGTCACCACCGATTGCAACAAGGGTGGCAAGAAATCCACCACCCTCAATGTTCCCTGATTCCTATCAAAAGCATAGTTTAGGGCTTGCTCGCTTGGGCAGCCCTATTTCTTTTTCTTGGGTTTGATGCCAAATATCTGGCTTTTAATCCATTGCCAGTTCAGGTAGATGTGGCATAAGGCCAGGATAAAAAACACGATGCCGGCGATCTCGTGGATCTTGCCCACTCCATCCGCGTCATATTGAAAGCGTCCCGGCACTTTGTACAAAATCATCGCTACGATCGTGACTACAAAGGCCAAAAAATAGCAGGGGATTCAGAATCTTGAGGATCTTGTTATTCATGAGGTACTCCTTTTGTTCAGTTTTACAGCCAATCACACTTTAGTTCTAATCTGGCCTGAGAGTCAAGTAATAAGATTATCATACTATACGACAGGGTGCGTAACTCAAAGTTCCAGCCCCCTTTAGCATCGTAAATTGTAAATTGTAAATCGTAAATCGTAAATCTTAAATCGTCCCTCCCCTGTGGCAGTTAATCAAGCGATCATCCCCCCTTAATCAAGCGTTAATTATTAACGCTTGATTAACGCTTGATTAAGACTTGATTAACG
>JAJOKA010000224.1 GCA_021206555.1 Candidatus Cloacimonadota bacterium
CGCCATCAGGCGGACTGGCCTGCATCAGCAAAGGTATGCAAGGTAAAGATCGCGATCTTCCCCCCCGGTGAGGATCCGGACAGCTTTATCCTCGCTAAGGCAAAGACGCGATGCAGGCTCTGATCGATCAAGCTTCGGATATCATCAGCTTCATGGCCACTTCTGAGCAGACTCAAAGCCCTGTGAAAGAACGCATTGAGCAGATTTTGGATGCCTTGCGCTTATTGCAAGACCCGATCCAGCGTGAGCTCAGCGTCAAAGAGGTGTCCGAAGCCTTCGGAATCTCCCAAAGCGCGCTACTGTCCAGCCTGAGGCGTTCTACCACATCCTACGCGCCTAAGCAAGCTCAGGAAGCAGTATCTCTTCCCGAGACCGAGATTCCCGATGAACGCTATGCTTTGATTTTGGGGCTCAGAGACATAGAAAGCTACAAACTGCTTGCCTCCGAGCTAAGTGCGGATTATTTTACTAGTAGGCTGCCCAAACATATCTTTAATTTTTTGCGGGATAATCTGATAGAAGCCGGCACGATCGATGCCGCGGCACTCTTGGATGCTGCCAAAAATAGTGATATCCGGGATGGCCTGGCTGAGCTTCTCTTCGAGGATTCTCCGCTTCCCGACCTGTCAAAACTGATCCGGGATCTCAAGCTGCGCAAGATCCAGCGGGATCTGGAGGCATTGGACAACGCCATCAGTGCTGATCCGGAAAACCGGGATCTCCTCTCGCGGAAAAGCGAACTGCTGCGCGTGTATAGAATGATGACCAAGAAAGTAGTGAATAAAGTCCTCTATTAGGGCGAGAACTTGCCAAGGAGCATTGATGATTACTTACAATGAGTGTTTGAAAAAGCTGGTGGACCTCGGAAAAGATTCCGGCTATATCACCTTCAAACAGATTAACGATATCCTGCCCAACAGTCCTTTTTTCTTAGACAAAGTGGACGATATCATCTTTGATCTTTCTCAAGATGGGATCGAGATCATCGACGAAACCGAAAAGCGCATCACTAAAAGCGGCGCCGCCATTCGCAAACCCACCCCGCCTAAGAAGTTTAAGACCAAACGCTTCTACGATGATCCGGTAAGGATGTATCTGCGCGAGATGGGCAGAGTCCCGCTTCTGGATCGCGAGGGCGAAGTGCGCGTGGCAAAAAAGATCGAAACCTATCAGAAGATGATCAATCAAAATGTGTTCCAGGCCGGCTCCACCCTTCGCGAGATGTATAACTTCTTGCATCGCTTCCGGGAACGTCGCGTGCGCCTGGATCAGATCTTCAAGGTGGACATCGGCACCTGGATCGATAAGAATCAGGATGTCAAAATCATCGATCGCTTCAAGGACATCTTAAAAGAAAACGAAGCTACTTTGGACAAAATCGGCGCCATCCTCGATAATTGCGATTTTGACGACACCGGCACCGCCAGCCGTCAGGAAGAGATCGATGCCCTGCGCGAGCAAGTGGTGGAAACCTTCATGAGCCTGGCCTACAATGATAAACTGATCAAGCGCATGGTTTATCGCGTGCGCAGCCTGGTGGAACGCATCGAAGAAAGCTACAATTCCATCAATGAACTCACCCGCATCAAACGCTATACCATCGATGAAATCTGCACCTATGGCCGTCGTGCCAAAAAGAGCGATGAGGACATGGAGGAAGTGCGCGCGGAAACCAATATGGACCCCAATATCTTCGTGGAAACCCTGCGTAAGATCAAAAACGCCCGTCGCAAAATCCGCCGCGTGGAGCTGGAAACCAAGATGACTGGCAATGAACTGGTCTTCCTCCTGCGTGAGATTGACCGCGCTGAACGCAACAAAGAAAAAGCCCAAAACGAGATGATCGAAGCCAACGTCCGCCTCGTGATCAGCATTGCCAAGCGTTATAACAACCGCGGTCTGGAATTTCTGGATCTGATCCAGGAAGGCAATACCGGCCTTATGCGTGCCGTGGAAAAATATGACTACCGCAAGGGATTCAAGTTCAGCACCTATGCCACCTGGTGGATCCGCCAGGCCATCACGCGCGCCATTGCCGATCAAGCCCGCACCATCCGCATCCCCGTGCACATGATCGAATCCATCAACAAGATCAACCGTACCAGCCGCCGCCTGATGCAAAAGCTGGGACGCGATCCCTATCCGGAAGAGATCTCCGAAGTGCTGGATATGCCGGTGGAAAAGATCAAAAACATCCTCTCCATCAGCAAAGAACCCGTCTCGCTGGATAAACCCATCGGTCACGATAGCGACGACAGCATCCTGGGTGACTTCATCGAAGACCGCACCATCATCTCCCCGGAACGCCTGGCCGAACGCAGCCTGCTCAAAAAACAAGTGGATGAAGTGCTCAAAACCCTCACCACCCGTGAAGAACGCGTGATCCGCCTCCGCTTCGGCATCGACGACGGCTATCACCGCACCCTCGAAGAAGTGGGCAATATCTTCCAGGTTACTCGCGAACGCATCCGCCAGATCGAGGATAAAGCGCTGAAAAAACTGCGCCATCCCAGCCGCGCTGCCATCTTACAGCAATTCCTGGATAATTTCCATGTGAAGTAACTGAACAACAGATACCTATAAACAAGGCCGACCAAGTGTCGGCCTTGTTTTGTTTCCACACAGAGAACAAGAGAGAAAGAGCTTTAGCGTAGAACGTCATCTTGACTTTATCACGTCAAGCTAGACATGACATTGTTCCATGTCTCTTTAGACTTTCCATCGTCCAGCATGGAGTCAGGTGCATCCTGCTATTCGATGGCTCCGGTTTGTTCTCGAAAGTTCATTCAGAGCCCAGGAATGCCGGATAGTTTTCTCTGTGCACCGTGTTTACCTCTGCCGTCGGATACAGCTTGAGAAATGCGCTTGCTATCGCTTTACGCCTGGGGTTCCACTTCATCTCGTATGCATCCAGTTTATCTTCGTAAGTTTCCAGATAGTCAATTTCGCTTTGGTGGACATTGCGCCAAAAGAAAGAGCTGCGATGGATCCGGTTGTTGGCCAGATACTTCATTCTTTCACAGACCAGAAAGTTTTCCCAGAGCTTACCGATATCGTCTCTGAGCTCAGCTTGGCGAAAATCGTTTATCAAGCTGTTTCTTACCCCGTTATCCCAAAAATAGATTTTACGGCTTTTCTTGATCTCATTGCGTTTTATTGCGGCTGAAATTGTAGAGCCTGAATATGACGTAAGCCTGCTCCAGCAAATGGACATAACGCTGGATAGTATTATGATCGCTTCCTGTGAGCCGGGCCAGCTCTGTGTATGACACTTCTGAACTCACCTGCAAGGCCAGGGCGCGTAGCAGCTTTTCCAAAAGCTCCGGACGACGCAGATCCTGAAACATGAAGACATCTTTGAATAAATAACTACCCACAAGCAAATTGAGCAGATCAGCTTCCTCCCCCGGAGTTTTTACGATATCCGGATAGGAACCGAAAATCAAGCGTCGCTCAAGCATTTTTTGCTCAATCCAGCTACCATGGTGCTCTGCCAATTCCTGCTGGGCAAAGGGATGCAGATGATACTCATATTTCCTGCCCGTCATGGGTTCATTGATCCTGTTTGCCAGCTCGAATGATGAAGATCCGGTGGCGATCACTTGGGTGCCAGGGATATTATCAACCATCATCTTCAGGCTCAAGCCAATATCGACTACCCGTTGCGCCTCGTCGATCAACACCAGCTTGTTACTCCCCACCAAGGATTTAAGAGCAGCGATGGACTTAGCTTCGAGAGCCTGACGGTCTCGCGCGTCGTCACAATTGAGATAAAGCATTTGCTGCCCCGCGTCGAACAGCTGATTTAACAAGGTCGTCTTGCCACATTGCCGCGGACCCATGATTACGATTGCCTTGCCTTTAAACATGTGTTTCCGGATATCTTCGCTGATCCGGCGTTGAATGATGTCTCTTTCCTTATCAAGCATTGTTCCTCCCTGATCAGGCGTATCGATCACTAATCTCACATTACCATGAAAAAGGTATGCCACAATCTGTCAAGCAGAATATCCCGAATTACGTATTTATATTCTCGTGATACATCCCTTATTGCGAGATTACATTCTCGTGTTTGTGGATAATGCCTCCGAAATTCATGTCTTGGCCAACTGATTGATTTCTATCAAAGCAGCGATCAAGAGATGAAGAGCTATGAGTATAGAGCTCTTGTCACTGTGGTGGCTATGATTGGTCTTGCCGATTAACTATTACCCATGAGATAATCGCCTACATGTACCGCTTCCCTGACTCTTTAGCTCAGGGACAGGTACAGAAGTCACCGCTCCCCATCTGAAACATCACATCAGCAAGCCCGCTACCGAATGACACCAGATTGCGGAGAATGAGAGCAGCAGGGCTTTGGTGAAGGATATCTTCAGGAATTCCTGATAGATAGCCGCTTCCACCAGCACGGCAAAGATTTCTCCCACCAGAATGGCTCCACTGAAAATTCTCGATCAGCATTGGGAAAAACCACCACAGGGCAGAAATGGTGAAAGCAGTACCCAGCGCGCACCAGAGGAGCAAGCTTGCAATTGCTGAAAAGCTTTGGACATATGTTTTTGTGACATGGGGATAAAGCGCCAGCAGGACAAAGAACTCGATCAGGATCGAAAAGAGCATAGCGCGCCAAAACCCTTTCCATAGGGCATCCGGCTGCATGATCACACCCATCATCCTGCGCACCGGTGAGGGATTGGGCGGGATCACCCCCATTTCTTCCAAATCCCTGCGTTGCTCTTGGGATAGCATTCTAGCTTCTTCCAGGATG
>JAJOKA010000173.1 GCA_021206555.1 Candidatus Cloacimonadota bacterium
AAATACAAGTTGCTGATATAGCTCAGGCGGTAGAGCGCATCCTTTGGTAAGGATGAGTCCCCAGTTCGATTCTGGGTTTCGCCACCATTTTTTTATCCAGTCGAAAGCACTGTTGAAAAGCATCCACACTCCTCCTGCTTAGCCCTTGCATTTATGAAATTTCTCTTTACACAAATAGCCGATTTTGTAGCTTGGATTTCTAAACTATTTGAAGACTCAAAGTAAAGGATACCAATCATGGCTAAGATATTGATAATAGAAGATGATGACAGCTTTCGCAACGTACTCGTTCAGATGCTTACTAAAGCCGGATATGATGTACGCCAGGCCGGTGATGGCAATCAGGCCTTAGAAGTTTGCGCTCAGTTCGAGCCGGATCTGGTGTTGACAGATATCATCATGCCGGACAAAGAAGGCTTGGAAACCATCCAGGAGTTATTACAGATATGCCCCGATCTGAAGATAATTGCGATGAGTGGTGGAGGTAAGTTTGGCCCGGACAGCTACTTGCCTCTGGCGCAGAAATTGGGAGCCAAAGCCTCATTACAAAAGCCATTTATGCGGGAAGAGCTGATCAATACCATCAATCGAGTGCTGCAAGATAATTGATCAACTGAAGACTGCTTCAAGCTGCTTGCAGATCACTTCTTCACTGTAGTTACTTCGACAATGATCGCGGATGCTCTGGGGATCATAAGCACTCAGATTCATAGACATTTTCGCAATCGTAGAGGCTATAGCCAGCGGATTTTGCGGTTCCACCAATACTCCCAAACCTGCTTTGACGATATCAGAAGGTCCGCCACAGGCAGTGGCAACAACCGGTTTTCCACAACTCATAGCCTCGATAAGCACCATACTGAAACTTTCGATCCGACTGGGCATCAGATAGATGTCGCAAGCCTGATAGGCCTTTAGAGCTTGCTCTCTGCTGAGATAAGGCGTGAAACTGATCTTGTGTGCCAGCGAAAAGGCATTTTTTGCATAATGACGCGTTTTGAGCGCGCCTTCTCCGGCCCAGTGCATGCAGTAATCAATACCCATCTTATCTAAGATTAACAAGGCTTCAGCTAAAGTCTTCCACACCTTTGGCCTGAGTAAAGGGAGACATGGAAAAGAGCTTGAGCACTCCCTTTTCTTTGATTGCCGGAACGAAGTAGTCACAATCTACCATATTGGGGATAAGCCTGGCTGAGATTCCGGTGTTACGCAGTATCTGCTCTTGCAGGGAGCTGCTAACCGCGATCACGCACTTTGCCTCTTTCAGAGTATGCAAGACCAAGGGAGCGAGCTTGCCGGCCCGGCTGAACTCTGCCAAAGGGAAGGGCCCGCTATGCTCTGCTACCACATATTCAATGCCTTGAGCCCGGGCAACTCTTGAAGCCAGATAGGCTCCGGGGAAAGAAACCTGGGCATAGACCAGATCCACTTTGGGTAGCTTGCTGAGATCAAATGCGTCAAGGTTACCTTTACGGAAGCGACTGGTCCAGCTCAGCAGAGGCAGCTTGAGCTCTTGCAGGCGCTCATGCCGGGATACTGTGGATGCGTCAGCCTTCAGATAGTGTTTGAGATGCCTCAGGCTTTGCCATGGCTTGCGCAGGCTGAGCTGATACTCATTTTGGCCAAAATCCAAGAGATAGTATTCGTGCGAGCCATGCCTGGCCAGAGCCAGAGCCTGATCCACAAAGAATCTTCCCGCCAGGGGATTGGCTTGATAGGGATACCAGGACGGGATGATCAGGATTTTCATGAGCGGGATTTACGCTTGATCATGCTCAAGGCAAAGTCAATATCCACCGGTAAGATTACTTTGATCAACCAGGCGCATATGAGATAGAGCAGCATATAGATGCATCCTCCAATGATCATACGCAGAAAGCCACTTGCTATCAGCCCCGCGATGGGGATCACGGAGGATCAAAAGGCAGCAAAGCCGCAAATAAAAGTCTTGATCAAACGCCAAAGCGGAAACAGCGATGACAGCTTTAAGCCCAAAGGATACTTGATCTGCCACAGATACACACCCAGGATCAGCCAGCTCACGATCACCGTAGCCCAGGCCGCTCCTTGCATGCCGTATGCCTTGATCAAGATGTAATTCAGCACCGTATTAAGTAAGAGCATGATAATCGCGTCATACATCACCAGACGCGTTTTTCCGCAAGCCTGGAAGATGATGCCGTAGGTTGCCACGCGCAGGGGCAAAAGCAGCAGGTAAATCCTGAAATATAGAGCGGACTCGCTGTAAATGGAGCCATAGATGAAGGTGATGAACTCCCCGGCAAAGATGAAGAATACCACCGCCAGAGGAAAGACGATGATGGCGTTTTTGCGCACAGACGCGCTGTAAACCTCACTCATGCTTTGTTTATCCATCGCGCTCAGATTGGGAAGTAGAATGGCATTCACACTATTGATCAAAATCCCGATCAGGGGTAGCTCCATCGCTCCCAAAGAGAACACGGCAAACTGCTCAGGATTGAAGAAGCCGGAGATCATCAGTTTGTCCAATTGTACACTGAGAACTCCCACCAGGAGCGAGAGCCCCAAAGGTATGGTGTAGGCCAGTTGCTCCTTGAATCCATCAAAATTTGAGAGCGCCCAGACATTGTGCAGCCCCTTCAGGCACCACAAGGCATACAGCCATTGCAAGGCAGCTGAGATTACCACCGCCCACACGATATGGCTGAGATTCCTGCTCCAAAAGGCTACTCCCAATACCAACACGAGATCACAGATGATGGCGAAAAATCATGAATTTTGCGCTTTTTCCGGGTTCCTTGAGCCCCAACATGATAGATGTATAGATCTGAGTCACAAAGAGAAAGATGGGGTAGAGGCTGTATAAGGGCAATACTTCGGCTAAGCCCGGATTATTGAACATCTGCGCTATCGTGGTTCTTCCCAGATAGATCAGCACCGCGCAGAGGATGCCCAGGATGGACACCACATCAGGGTACGGGTTATCAGTTTGACGCGGTCTTTTTGATCCCGCGCTTTGGGCAGGAATACTGCATGCTTTGCGGAAAGCCCAAGAGCAGAACTCCTGCCAGAGTGCTGTAGATCAGGAAAAGCTGACGGTAGGAGCCCAGATCCTGCGGACTGAGCAGTCTGGCCAGAGCGATCCCGATGATGGTTTTCAGAAAGAAGCGGAAGAAATCCGCCATTGATAGCAGGGCAGCCTGACGACTGAGATTAGTCAAGATTCATCCCTTCCAGGATCACCGGAAAGAGATACTCAATCTCGGTGTCTTCGATGTATAGACGCAAGGAATAGCTGCCGGCAGGGATGCGCTGTCCATTGCCCAATAGACCACTGAACTTATCCTGGTTCAAACCCCGGTAGTAATACCTAAAGCGCTGATAGACCTTTGCCTGATCAGAATCAAGCATTTCCCAGACCCATTTGCCTTCTGCCGGCAAGATCAAATCCACCCTATAGCCCTCATCGGCTATGTAAAACCGGACATCAGTCCTGGGGCCAAAGCTCGCGTCAGCAAGCAGTTCCGGCAATCTGGCAGCGGTGGGATAGGCTCTGTCTGCCAAAAGCCTCAAGGCGGAATCCTGGATTATGCCTTCATAACTGAAGAGGGCAATGCCTGCGAATTCCTTTTCCCGCAGATAGCGGATGCGATCCTCGATGTGATTGATGTTGTATTGCGGGCTTTGCCTTTCCAATAGTGATCCACCACGCGCGTTCCAGGCTCTGAGACCGACCACGATCTTATCCGTTTTGCCATTCTCTTCCATCGCTTTCATCTGGTTCACAAAGGCGTCATACTTCACGTGGTAGGCCATGGGATAGGCGTAATCGATGAGTCCCCGGTTTAGCCAGTCAAACCAATCCTGAGCATAGAGATTGCGTGCCTCATAGATGGAGGAAAACACTGCTGCGCTTAGGATTACATCCGGCCGGATGCCTTTGATCCGATCACGTACTTTTTCCACAAACTCGGTGACTTGTCGCATCCGCCATTCATTCCAGCTTAGTCTTTCGTGTTTCTTTGCTTCTTCATAACGCGCTACCGATGTGGGATGATAGCCAAAGGACACGCTGGGATAGCGGATATATCCAGATGCAGGCCATCCAGCATGGGATAGGAAAGCACGATGTCACTGAAAACATCCAGCAGATACTCTTGCACCGCGGGCACTCCGGGATCCAGGAAATAGCCATATTGCTCTTTAGAGCTCATCTCTTTGCCGCTGGCGTCGCGGGTGAGCCATTCCCGACGGTTTTGCCAGATATAATTCTCTGCAATCCTTTTCGGATCAAGCGGAGTAGCGTTATAGACCACCACCCAGGCCTGAACCCGAAGGCCATGTTCATGGGCTTTGATAATCGCATAGTCAAGAGGGTCAAAATGCTCATCATCAAGGATATAGCTGCGCGGCTCGGGATTGGCGTAGCGTTCGGACACACGGTTTGGAGTATAAAGAGCGTCACTGCGATAGCGCACTTCCAAGAGCAGTTCATTCTGGTTGTGCGCGATGGCATCTTCGATGATCCGGTCAATGGCCCCGGGGCTTTTGATATTCCAGGGCAAAACCCAAAGTGAACGGATCTCAGCACTGGCCATCCCGATTGATAGAAAGATGATAATGGTGAAAAACAGCTTCTTCAAAATGCGTCCTGCCGGGTAGAAATGATGTTCACATCTGCCTGTCCGTCATAGAGATGCAGCTGCGCTTGGTCGCCAATCTTGAGGTTCTTTACACTGCGCACAAG
>JAJOKA010000205.1 GCA_021206555.1 Candidatus Cloacimonadota bacterium
ATCGATTTTGGCATCTATGTGTATATCTGCACCGACCGTCCGCTCTTTCTCTACAAGGCTCTTCCGGCCGATCATTGGCAATATCGCAAGTGTCAAATCGATGGGGGGAGTGGTGCATGGGCATAACCTGAAAGCGGATCTTCCTGCCACCAAGCGGATGCTACTGGAGCTCTTTAGCCGCAGGGAAGAGATTGTGGCAGAGGAAACTGAGTGGTTGAGGACAGAGCAAATCGGCCTGGTAATAGCCGATATACCCTACTTCATAATCGAGGCTTGCGGATATGCTGAAGTACCGGTATTCGGGGTCAGCAATTTTGATTGGGCCTTTATCTATAATGAATTGTTTCATGATGATCCGGATATCAAAGTGCTGGTCAATACCATCTATGGTCTTTACCGCAGATTGGACAGGTGTTTTGTGCCCTCTCTTGGCAGTTTTGAGAGTGTTCCAGGCTTCCGTGATCCGCAATTTTCGGGGCTCCTGGCTCGCCATAGTAATGGTGATCCGAAGCCCTATGATAAGCCTGTACTCAGCATCATGTTCGGCGGTGAAGGCGATATTGATATAGATTTCCCTGCAATCTGCGCTGCTTGGGATGGCATCGTGCTTTCCACAAATACACAATGTAAAGCCTTGAATCACCAGCGGGTGGAGCCGGATGAGGACTTTTTGACCATCATCAAGAGTTCGGATTTGGTGCTATGCAAACCGGGTTACAGCACTTTTGCTGAGATCTTGAGCAGTGGTAAACCGATGCTCTATATTCCCCGGCAACACTATCCGGAAGAACGGGTTTTGATCTCCGGTGTTTCCGGCTATGCCTTTGCGCGGCAATTGGACAATATTCCACAAACAGTCCCAGAGTGGCAGGCTGTGTTTTCTGCTATGCCTAAAGCGGGGGAGAGCATTGAAAGGGATAATGATGGCATTGTGGGCAGGATACTTTCAGCATTTATAGAGCTTAAACAGCCTGAGGCCAAGCTCTTAAGTGTGTTTGATCTGGGCTCAAACAACTTGAATTATTGCCTTTGGGACAGTAAGTCCCGGAAGGTCTTGCATAGAGTATGGATCACTACCCGTCTGGCTCGTAATTTCTCTAAAGGCAGGATTGATTTCAACGATCTGGCCCAAGACATTCCAGAGCTAAAAGCTCTTCTGATGATTGATAAAGAGATATCTTCAGATAAGCATCTGATCGCCACTGGCATCTCACGCAAAGCGGAGAATGCAGAGGACTTGATTGATCAACTGTGCAGTGTCTGGCACTTGAAGGGCAAGATCATCTCAGCCAAAGATGAAATGAAGTATGCCTGGTATGCTGCTAAGTCACTTATGGCTCACGCCAGGAAAGCCCTGGTCTTTGACATTGGCGGTACCAGCACCGAGTTGGTTTGGCGACCTCAAAGCAAAGCTTTCGCGGGTGTTTCCCTGAATATTGGGCTGATCACCCTGGCTCAAGCTCCTGATCCCGATGCTCTGATCCATGATGCCTTAAGGGAACTGAATGACAGCTCATTTGATATGATCATCGGCGTGGGGCTCACCGTAACTCTTTTGGTCAAGATGACAAGAGGCTTGAGGATTGTGGATATCCTGGAGCGCTCGGATCTTGCCATAACCAAACAGCAGCTTACCATTCTGATCCAAAGTCTGACGCAAAACAAAGTCTCTGTAGCTAAAGGTCAGGACGCGCTCGAACTCTACACAATGCAATTAGCAGCCAAGTTTATCCTGCATTTACTGGACAGAATTGGGGCTTCTGAATTCATGGTTTGTAATGACGGAATCTCGATTGGATACGCAAAATGGAAAACAAAATAGATAAGTGGAGCTTTGGGGTTATTGCCGGCCCGTGCTCCATTGAGGCCTATGAGCCTTTGTACAATACGGCAACACAGCTTAAACAGCTAGGCATCAATATGTTGCGTGGAGGTGCCTATAAGCTGCGCACCTCTGTGCATTCCTTTCGGGGCTTGGGTGATGCCGGAATTCTCCATTTGGCCAAAGTGGGAGAAGAATTAGGCATGATCACAGTCTCCGAATGCACTCAGACCGACAAAGTGGAGTTCATGGCAACCAACATTGATATCCTGGTGGTGGGCACCCGGAATATGCACAACTATCCGCTATTGGAAATATTGGGTAAAGTGTCCAATCCGGTGATCCTGAAACGTGGAATTGCTGCTACCTACGACGAATGGGCAGCAGCAGCAGAATACATCATGGAAATGGTAATTCCAATGTGGTCTTATGTGAGCGTGGAATCCGAACCTTTGAGCCCGAGACCCGTTATACCCCTGGATATATCGGCCATCTCAGTCATGAAAAATAAAACCGGCCTGCCGGTGATCATCGATCCTTCGCACGCAGCCGGGAATCGGGACATCGTACCATCATTGCACTTGCGGCCATCGCTGCCGGGGCGGATGGGCTGATGATCGAATGTCAGGTAAACCCCTGTGAAAGCATCTGTGACGCGTCGCAAACTATCGAACCGGAAGTGCTGAGCCACATTCTGGACGCGCTTCCCAATCTTCGCAATCAACTGAGCTGGAGCAGATAATGAAGTATTACATCGAAACCTATGGCTGTCAGATGAATGTCTCGGACAGTGAACTTATCAGTTCCATTCTAAACTCAGCCGGCTATACTGCCGCGAAAGATATCGACGAGGCAGATCTCTTACTGTTTAATACCTGCTCCGTGCGTGAACATGCTGAGCAACGTGTCTTGGGACGCATATCCAACGAAAGACATCGAAAAAAGAGCAATCCTAAGCTTAAGATCATTCTCTTGGGCTGCATGGCCCAGAGAATAGGGCAGAGGCTGCTATCGGAAGATAGCGGGATAGACTACGTGGTGGGCGTGGATCAATATCGAGCATTACCCGCAATACTGGAAGGCGCGCCCTCAGCTTTGCTGGATTTGATACCAGTGAGGTCTATGAAGAGCTCATGCCCCTCCATTCGGATAAGCGCTGTGGATTTGTGACTATCATGCGGGGCTGCAATAACTTCTGTTCATATTGCATTGTGCCCTATGTGCGCGGACGCGAACGTAGCAGACCCTATGATGATATATTGAAAGACGTGCAACAAGCACTGAATATGGGACTTAGAGACATCACTTTACTGGGTCAGAACGTCAATTCATACTTATGGCAGGATATATCCTTTCCTCGATTACTCAGAAAACTCAATGAGTTGGAAGGCTTGTATCGGCTGCGCTTTGTTACATCTCATCCCAAGGACATGTCGGATGAGCTCATCGGAGTTATGCGAGACTGCGATAAGGTTTGTGAACACATACATTTACCTATGCAAAGTGGCAGCAGCGCGGTGTTGGAACGCATGAACCGGGGCTACAGCTATGAACATTATCGCAGCCGGATCAAAAAAGCTACGTGAAGCTATCCAAGATGTAGCTATTACTACAGATCTGATCGCCGGATTTCCCGGTGAGACAGATGAGCAGTTTGAAGAGACCCTGGCGGCAATGCGTGAGATCCGATTTGACTATGCCTTTTGCTTTAAGTACAGTCCACGATCCGGAACAGCTGCCGCTGAGTATCAACAGCAAGTTCCGGAGACGACTCGCTTAGAGCGCCTCCAGCGCATGATCGACCTTCAGCGAGACATAACACTCAAGAAGTATCAAAACTTGTCGGAAAAAACAGTGGAAGTCTACGTGGAAGACTTCAGCAAAAAAAAGCAACGCGCAAGTAAGCGGTAAGACCCGTGATTTTAAAATTGCCGTGCTCAGTGGTGAGCAGGCACAAATCGGAACTCTGGTGAGCACCAGGGTGGTCAGTGCCACAGCAGGCACCCTGATCTGTGATTAGGATCAGCGAGTTGTATTAAGACATGTTATGTAAACAATGCTGGTAACGCGCTAAGTTATATGGGGGCAATCACCTATCCCTATGTGATATTTTTACTAAGGAGAAAATATGAAAAGCATGACCGGCTATGGCAAGAGCCACATTACTCGCGACAATATCGAATGTGATATAGAAATAAAGAGCATCAACGGCCGCTATCTGGATCTGAAACTATATATGCCAAGAGAACTGAGTTTCTTTGAGTACCCCATCCGTAAGATACTTCCGGAATACATCTCTCGCGGGACTGTCGAACTAAGACTCAATCTCAGCGATCTGCGAGAACCCCAACTGGCTCTCAATACGCAAAAGCTGAAGAAATATCATGATATCTTCGCTCAGGCCAGTGAAGCTCTTAATCTCTCCGTTGAAGTCTCTTTGGAGTTCCTGTTGGCAGAGCCCGGCGTGATCGAAACCAAAAACCAACTTGCTGAAGACAAACTCTTGCAATCTATTCTGCGAGAGTGCCTTATCCTCGCGCTGGGAGAAGCCAAAGCATGCATGGAGTCTGAAGCTCAGGACATCACACGGATACTGAAAGAATCAATGACTGCCATCAGTCCGGCTTTGGATGCGATCACAGCGTATATTGCGCCATTTAGAGAGGAACTCTATGACTCAATGCAAAAGCGGATTGCTGATCTTGTAGGCACCTATAAACTGGAAAACATGGAACAACGTCTGTTGCAAGAGCTTGCCATGTATGTGGATAAATATGATATTCAGGAAGAAGTCAGCAGACTGAAATCTCACATCAATACCTTCCTACAATGCCTGGATAACCGTGAGGGAGACATTGGCAAGACCCTGAACTTTATCACTCAGGAAATGCAGCGTGAAGCGAATACGCTTGGCTCTAAGTTCTCCACTCCCAATACATTCAAGTACATATTGATCATCAAAGAAGAGATCGAAAAGTGCCGGGAGATAGTGCAGAATGTCGCGTGAACCACTGCTCAGCTGGAGATCCTGGCCCTTTGTGGAGCGCCCGGTCCACTCCATATTTCTGGTATCCTTCCTGTTTCTATTGTCCATCCTGCTTTTCGGTTTAACCGTGTTGGCCTGGAAGATGCCTCTCTTTTATATTGGAGGAATGCTCCTGGTGCTGGGCAATCTTCTCCCCTATTTTATTCAGACCGAATACGAACTATATGATAACGAGATAGTGATCTACTATGCTATGATCAAGATCACCCGTCCTTACTCCCAGTTTGGTTGTTTTTACAAGGACAAATACGGGGTGATGCTTTCAACTTTTAAGCTGCCACGCAGACTGGATCCTTTCCGGGGTCAGAGTTTGCGCTTCAGCAAATCCCGCCTTGAGGAGCCGAGCCTCATGGCTATATTGCGAGACAAGATCGGCAAGGAGTACTAAGGTAACAATATGGAATATAGCAATATAGAAGATAGGATATTAGATGAACTCGCAAAAGTGTATCCTAATGGATTGACTTATAGCGAGATCTGCGCCAGGACAGGGCATACCAAGAAGAACAAGCAATCTGTGAGCGGATATCTGGCCGAGGCTTGTGTAACCGGCAAACTGATCAAAGAACGCAAGCGTTACCGCTTGAGTGAGGAACCAAAACAATCCGAGCCCTCTACCCCACCCTCCGAAACTCCTAAGAGCACTTCTGTGAAACTCATTGAAGGGATCTTCGATGCCACATCTTTATCCCGGGATCGTTATTTTGCCTTTGTCCGCAGTGGAGAGCGCGATTTTTTACGTGGATAGTGAGGACACTTTGAATGCCTATCATGGTGATAAAGTGTTGATTGAACCACACCAGCGTAAAGGAAGAGGTGAATATGGAATCGTTCGCCGCATCGTGGAACGCGCCAATATGCAAATCCCCGGAGATATTGCCAAGGTGAAGGAACGTTGGATCTTCGTAGCTTCCAATCCCAAAATCCACAATTGGTTTGAGATCAATGATCTGGGTGGAGCTGAACCGGGGCAAAAGGTCATTCTGAGTGTTACCAATTGGGGTTTACCCATCGAAGGTAAAATGCCCAGAGGAAATATCACCGAAGTATTGGGGCAATCCGGAGATCCCCAAGTGGAACTTTTGGCGGTGATCCGACAGTATAACTTACCATTAGACTTTCCGGATGCTGTGCTGAAGGAAGTGCATGAATTGCCTGAAACCCCGTCTGAGCAGGAAATCAGTCGCAGAAAGGACTTGCGTGAGCTTTTCACTTTCACCATCGATCCGGCTTCGGCCAAAGATTTCGATGATGCCATATCCATCGAACGCAGAGATTTCGGATGGCGTTTATGGGTGCATATAGCCGATGTTGCGCACTATCTGCCCATCGGCAGCGCAGCCTTTGAAGAAGCGGCAAAAAGAGGCAACAGCTTCTATTTTCCCAAGAAGGTGATTCCCATGATCCCGGAGCGTTTATCGAACCTGATTTGCAGCTTGAGACCGGATGAGGATAAACTGACCATGACGGTGGAGACGGATTTTGATCTCAGTGGCCGAATCCTGAAACAGAACCTATACGAAAGCATTATTCGGTCGGATTCACGTCTGGCTTATGAAGAAGTGGATAATCTGTTTGACGGATTCGAACATGAGCTCTCCCCCACATTGGTCTCAGCCTTGCAGGAGGCCAGAGTGCTGTCCCGCAAGCTCAGTCGCATCCGCAAGGAAGCCGGATACATCTTCTTTGACCTACCGGAAATTGAATATGAATATGATGAAGAGGGCTTTGTGCATCATCTCGGCATTGCCGAAGAGACCGAAAGCCACAAATTGATCGAAAACTTTATGCTGGTGGCGAATGAATATACGGCCAAATCCCTATCTACAAAAGCTCCGGCCTCAATTTACCGCATACACGAAGATCCGGATCAGCGCAAACTGGATAAGCTGGAAGAAATCCTTATGTTTTACGGCATTGGCTATATCCGGATGGAAAGCCTGAATCTGAGTGTGCAACATCTTTTGGAATCGCTTCCGAATGCTGACTATCACCGGGTCTTCGATCGCATCATTTTACGTAGTATGAAGAAAGCCAAGTATTCCACGCAGCATATCCGGCACTTTGGATTGGCCTTGGAGGATTATACCCATTTCACCAGTCCCATTCGGCGTCTTTGCGATCTTGTGGTGCATCATTTGTGCAAAAGCTACATTATCAAGAGTCAAAAGCTCAAGCCCCATAAACAGCAGATAACGCATTGGGCAGCAGTATCATCAGAGCAAGAACTTCAAGCTGATGCTGCGGAACGAGATATTGAACGCGTGTATAGCGCTACTTACATGAGAGATAAGATTGGTGAAGAGTTCAGTGGTCTGGTGATCTCTGCCAATAGCTCCGGCGTGATTGTACGCCTAAACGAGTTACCGGTATCAGCTGTTCTGAAAAAGGATCAGTTTGGTCGGGGCAAATGGGAATTTCGTGAATGGGAGATGAGACACCTGAATCCCGCCAGCAACCGGTCATTTGAACTGCTGGATGCCCTGAAGGTACGGGTGATGGAAGTGAGCGATGATATCTACCTGGAAATGTGTGATGATCCCGATGCCCACAAACACTATCACCGGGTGCATAAAGCCCCCGAAAGACCGTAAACCGAGAAATAAGGTTGACGCCCCGTAGCAGGACAAAAAAAAGTGGCAAGCAAGACAAAGAAAGCAGGCAGGAAAAAATGAAGAAACCCATTGGGATTTTTGACTCCGGAATCGGAGGTCTTACCGTATATAAGGCCATCCGTCAAGCATTTCCGGAAGAGGACCTCATCTATTTTGGCGATACCGCGCGTGTGCCTTATGGCCCCAAATCGCCCAATACGATCGTGGAATACTCTGTCCAAAATGCCAGGTTCTCATTCAGCAGGGGATTAAAACCCTGATCGTGGCTTGTAATACCTCAATCTTCAGTGGCTCTGGAAGCTCTCAGTGGGCTTACCGCTATCCCGATCATCGGAGTGATCGCCCCGGGCGCTGAAGTAGCCGTGCGTACCACCAAAAATGGCAGGATCGGAGTTATCGGTACGGAGGGAACTGTGCGCAGCGAGGCATATAGTAAAGCAATCAAAGCCCTGATGCCTGAAGCAGAGGTTTTCTCCTATGCCTGCCCCCTATTTGTCCCGATTGTCGAGGAAGGCTGGCAGGATCACCCGATAGCTTTTGAAGTAGTAAGACATTATCTGAGAGATCTGATGGAACTTGAGATTGATACTTTAGTTCTGGGCTGTACACATTATCCTTTGCTTTCGGAAACCATCAGCAAAGTCTTGGGTAACAGAATCACACTTGTGGATTCAGCCGACGCCATAGCTGAATATCTGGGTATGCTAATTCCTGCTGAACACGATGGCAAGAGAGGTAACGATAGCTTTTTCGTGAGTGATAATGAACAGAAATTTGCCTCGCTGGCTTCTCGCATTCTCTCTGCTAACCCCACTACTTTGAAAAGAGTCCGGCTCTTCGAGAGCTGGTTTGTTGATTGAAAAATATTAAGAATAATAGAGGTCAAACATGGAACCAATCATTTTAACCGCAGCCATCACGGGAGCTGAAACTACCCGTAAAGACCAACCGAATTTACCCATCACCCCTGCTGAACAGGCCAAAGAAGCCAAAGCCTGCTTTGAAGCCGGAGCAAGGGTGATTCATCTGCATGTGCGTGAAGACGATGGCAGTCCTACCCAACGCATGGAGCGTTTTAAGGAATCAATCGAAGCCATTCGCGCCGCCGTGCCTGAAGTTATCATTCAGATCAGTACTGGCGGAGCAGTGGGTGAAGCATTTGAAAAGAGGCTGGCACCGCTGGCTCTCAAACCGGATATGGGCACTCTCAATGCCGGAACCCTGAACTTCGGGAATGACATCTTCATCAATCATCCCAATGATATCATCCGTTTGGCAGAGGCTTTCAAGGAGTACAATGTGGTTCCCGAAGTGGAAGTATATGAAAGCGGAATGATCGATGTGGTGAGCCGCCTGGTCAAGAAAGGCATCATAACTCACACCCCTTTGCATATTCAGTTTGTTCTGGGCGTTCCCGGTGGCATGAGCGGCAAACCCAAAAACCTGCTCTACATGATCGAACATCTTGCCGAAGAGATCCCCACTGCGACCTGGGCTGTAGCCGGGATCGGCAGGTGGCACATTCCCACTTCCATGGTAGCCATGGTCACAGGTGGCCACATTCGCTCCGGTTTTGAAGATAACATCTTCTATCACAAGGGAGTAGTGGCAGAATCGAACGCCCAACTGGTGGCCCGCTTAGCCCGTATAGCCACTGAAATCGGACGGCCCATTGCCACTCCTGAGCAGGCTCGTGAAATCCTGGCTTTACCGGCGAACTGAGGGCTGTTATGCATCTAAGTGACAATGCTTTGATCGTGCTGGAAAAGCGCTACTTTGCCAAAAACGACAAGGGTGAATGCCTGGAAGACTGGTCTGCCATGATCGACCGCGTGGCCAAAAACATCAGTGGTGGAGATCAGGAACTGCATAAACGCTACTATGATCTGCTGGATAGCGGTCTTTTCTTGCCAAACTCCCCCCACTCTGATGAATGCCGGTGGCGATCTGCAGCAGCTTTCTGCCTGTTTCGTACTGCCCATTGATGACAGCATGGACAGCATCTTTGAGTCCATCAAGAATGCCGCGCTTATCCACAAAAGCGGAGGCGGCACCGGATTCTCCTTCAGTCGTTTACGTGAAGCAAATGCCCGGGTGCGCTCCACCAATGGTGTATCCAGCGGTCCGATCTCATTTATGAAGGTCTTTAATGCTGCCACCGATGCCGTTAAGCAAGGCGGAACCAGGCGTGGCGCAAATATGGCCATCCTTAATGTCGATCACCCGCAGATCCTGGACTTCATCGTCTGCAAAAAGGACACTAAGGAACTGAATAACTTTAATATCAGCGTAGGCCTCACTGAGGAGTTCATGCTGGCCGTGGCTGAAGATAGAGATTATGATCTTGTGTCTCCTCACTCCAAAGCAGTAGTGGGCAGTCTGAACGCCGGCAAAGTTTTTGAGCTCATTGTGCAGATGTCCCACCAAAACGGAGAGCCCGGCATAGTATTCCTGGATCGAATCAACACTGCCAATCCCACGCCCGCTTTGGGCGACATCGAATCCACCAACCCTTGCGGAGAGCACCGCTCTTGCCCAATGAAGCCTGCAACCTGGGCTCCATCAACCTTGCCGCTATGGTCGAAGATGCAGATGTGAACTGGGGGCTACTGCGCTCTGTAGTGCGGGATAGCGTGGATTTCCTGGATTCCGTGATCGATCAATCCAAATTCCCTCTACCCCAGATTGACGAGATGGCAAAAGGCAACCGCAAGATCGGCCTGGGCGTGATGGGCTGGGCAGACCTATTGTATCAGCTCAAGATCCCCTACATGAGCCATGAAGCTGTGGAATTGGCTCAGCGCACCATGGAATTTATCGATTATGAGGCCAAAAGACGCAGCATGGAATTGGCAGAGCTCAAAGGAAGCTTTCCAAACTTCTCCGAAAGCATCTACGCCAAAGGGGAACTGCAGCGTGAGAGCCTGCACTGCGATTGGGATAGCCTCATCGCTGAGATTCAGGAAAAAGGTATCCGTAATGCCACAGTGACCACCATTGCGCCCACAGGAACGATCTCCATGATAGCCGATACTTCCAGTGGCATCGAACCGCAATTCTCACTGGTCTATGTGAAAAACGTGATGGATGGTGAGAAACTGCTGTATGTCAACAAATGGTTTGAAGCTGCTCTGGAAGAATGGGGCATGCTGACCCAGGAGCTTTTGGAAGAAGTGAGCCAAAGCGGGAGCATCGCGCATATCACCGAAATACCGGATGAATTGGCGGGAATCTTCCAAACCGCGCACGATATCAGCCCTCAATGGCATATCCGGATGCAGGCTGCCTTTCAGAAATATACCGATAACGCGGTGAGTAAAACCATCAATTTCTCCAATGCTGCCACACTAAATGACATCCGTCAAGCCTATGAACTCGCCTATCAATTGGGTTGCAAAGGCCTGACTGTTTATCGTGACGGCAGCCGTGATAACCAGGTGCTTTCAGCCGGAACCACAAGCTCTAACGTGGCTGTTGCAAGTCCTGAGAACAAGAAAGTGGCTCCCCGACAACGACCGGAGATCACACATGGGGTTACTCAACGCCTGGAAACCGGCTGCGGACATATGTATGTAACCATCAATACCGATAGCCATGGAGCTTGTGAAGTCTTTGTGCAAATGGGAAAAGTGGGTGGTTGCGCCTCAGCTCAGTTGGAGGCAATTGCGCGGTTATCATCTCTGGCTTTGCGTTCCAGCATCAAGATAGAATCGATCATCCGCCAGCTCAAAGGTATTCGTTGCCAATCCCCCATGTGGTACAAAGGTAAAATGATTACTTCCTGCGGTGATGCTGTGGGTCAGGCCTTGGAGCAATTTCTCAGCTTGCAAGTGGGCGGAGAGATTAAAAGTTTAAAGTTTCATGCAGATCCCTCCCCTGTTTCCTCTGAGTCAAGGATGAGTGCTGCTCTCTGTCCGGATTGCGGTAGCACCATCGAGCATCTGGAAGGCTGTCTCAAGTGTCCTTCCTGTGGATGGTCAAAATGTTAAGGAGTATCAATGCGGTGTAAAAAGTGCAATGCCAGATTGGCAGATCATGACATCTGGTGTGTAGCTTGCGGTACCCAAAGCTCTGTAGTTAAGACAGATCTTTCGGCGATCAGCAGCTTGAAACAAAGCTATCAGAAGCTGACCGGGCATTTTTCCGATAGTGTGCCAATTGCTTCCATGGCCACTTTGCTGGGCATAATCCCGATCGCGGTGATTATCTTTATCTTGTCCTCCGTGATCAGTCTGGAAAATGGTAGTGACGCGCAGTATCTGATCAATTTGTTGATCAAGTCCGTCCTCTTTAGCCTGTTCAGTCCGATGGCATTGATTCCCTTCGCCTATGTGGTAAGTCAAAACGGACATTCGATGAAATTGGAAGGAATCGCCGCCTACTTTAAGTATTATCCCAAGTATTTGGGCTTCAGCCTGATCAATGCAGGTTATTTTGCTTTGATTCATCTGATCTGCTTCGGACTGCCCAGTTTTGCCAGCGATCCCATCCTGCGTTTGGTCTGGATTGTACTGCTTAATTATTGGCTAGCTATTGTGCTGCCGGTTCCGATCCTGATGGAAGCCAAGGGCCTCTCCCCCCTCAGAGCTATCCGGATGAGTTACAAGCATTTTCATGATCTGCGTTGGAACATCTATCTCCTGGCTTTGGTTCTCGCAGTGCTCAATGCCCTGGCTTTCAGCCTGGCAGTATTTCCCCTTGCTCTTCACTCTCCCACTCAGCTATCTGGCCGTGCGCGATTACACGATGAAGCTCTTGGAATATGAGCTTTTAGACTACAGGATTTCATGATGACTCGCAAAGAAATCGCGTCCCTGATCATCCTCATCGTCGTAGTCTCTTATGGCGCGTACAAATTCGCCACCAGAGAATACAGCGATACGCATAGCCGCTATATCCTGGACACCATCGTGGAGATATCTGCCGGCTCAAACAGCAAAAGCATTACCAATAACATCCTGGCGATTTTTGATCTCATTCAGGGCTTCGAAGATAAATTCAATGAATACTCGGAGCAAAGCTATATCAGCAGCATCAACAATTCTTCCGCCACCGAGTTTCCCATGGATGAAGATTTATATGCCATGTTGGTGATCGCGGACAGTCTCTATCGGATCACCGATGGAGCATTTGATGTCACGATCAAACCCGTGTGGGATCTTTATGCTTTCAACAGCCCGGATCAAACGCCTCCTGATCCCAAGCTGATTGAGCAAGAGATGAAACGGGTTGGCTTTGACCGCATCTACTTCGACCGTGAGAAATTGATCAAGCCCCAAGGGATGCAGCTCAGCTTGGGGGCCATCGCCAAAGGCTACATATTTGACAAAGCAGCTGCTCAGATGAAGGCAAAAGAACTGAAACACGGATTCATCAACTCGCGCAGTTCCATCAGTTTTTTCGGAGAGAAAATGAAGCCGATCGTATATATCACCCATCCTCGCAAATTGGACGATACAATAGCCAGCTTCAGGCTGCACAATCTCAGTGTGGGTACCAGTGGTGACTATCAACAATTCTATGAGCTTGATGGCCGACGCTATCACCATATTCTGGACGCACGCACCGGTTACCCGGTTGAGAACGTATTTTCTGTTACGGTGATTCATCCCTCAGCCGCATGGGCAGATGGTCTTTCCACTGCGCTATTCGTGATGTCTCCATCGGCAGCCATGGACTATGTTACAGAATGTGAGAATACCAATTGTGTGATCTATTATCGGCAGGATGATTCCATCGTATCCATGAAGTCTACCGGCATGAAAGCATTGGAGTTCAACGAAAATCTATGACAATCCCTGATCTCCAAAGTCAAACCGACCCCCGCAACATCGTGATCGACAAAGTAGGCGTAAAAGGATTACGCTATCCGATCGTGGTGGAAGATAGAAGCTCAGGCACGCAGCACACTGTGGCCGATCTGAACATCTATGTGGAATTGCCGCATCATATGCGGGGAACCCACATGAGCCGCTTTATCGAGATTCTGCATCATTATCACACTGAAGCTCTCATCGGCAATTTGCCGGATTTTCTGGCAGAACTAAAAGCCTCTCTCAAAGCTGAAGCTGCCTATATTGACATCAGCTTTCCCTATTTTGTAAACAAGAAAGCCCCTGTCTCCGGCATCGAATCCCTGCTTAGCTATGACTGTGTGCTCACCGCTTCGCTATGTGATGACTATGACCTGTTGATCGGTGTAATCGTGCCTGTCACGACTCTTTGCCCCTGTTCAAAGGAAATCTCGCTTGCCGGAGCGCATAACCAGCGTAGTTTGATAACCATCAAAGTGAGTTATACAGGTTTTGTCCGGCTGGAAGAGCTGATCGAAATCGCGGAAAGCGCTGCTTCTTGCGAAATCTATTCACTGCTGAAAAGAGTGGACGAAAAGTATGTAACCGAGCATGCTTATGAGAATCCCAAGTTCGTGGAGGACATTGTGCGGGAAATCGCTCTGAAACTGCAGGATGATCCCAGGATCAAAAGCTACTATGTTGAGTCCGAAAATGCCGAATCCATCCATTTGCACAATGCCTATGCCAAGATTTCCCGACCCCAGAAATGAAGTATAGCGATATCACCAATATCCCCCTTGATCAGTTCTGCTTGGGAAACTCACTGTGCTTGTATGCCAATCCGGATCCCGCGAATCCGATCATCTGTCTCCAGCTTTACATCAAGACCGGCTCGGTGCGGGAATCCACAAGGCAATTTGGTTATGCCCATTTTTTGGAGCATTTGGTCTTCAAGTCCACGTCCAAATATCCCAACAACTCGATCAGCACGCTTGCCTCTTCTATGGGTATGGTATTGAATGCCTATACGGATTTTGATGCAACCTGCTACTATGTGATGCTACCCCGTGAAAGGCTGGATGAAGGTATGGACATATTGGCGCAGATGGCACTCCACGCGGATTTTTCAGAAGCCGATGTAAACAGCGAAAAAGACATCATCATCGAGGAAATCTATCAATACGAGAGTGATCCCGAGATGAGCTTTATCGAAAACATCCAGGCTAAATATTTCAAAAAAAAGCCCACTCAGCCACCCCGTATTGGGTACGATTGATACCGTCGGCAATGCTACGCGCCGCAGTCTGCGTGCCTTTTACCGTAAGCACTACCGACCCAATAATGCCTTCCTGGTAGCCAGTGGAGATTTCGATCCTGACCAAATATATGACATATTCCACGCTGCCTTCTCGGATTGGAAAGAGAGCGAACTCAACTCATTGGCTGACGCAAGCCTCCATCATGGGCGCTTTGCTTTTGATAGCCGAAAGCGTCAGGGGCCGGAACTGCTGGCATTAGTATTGCCGGAACTCAATGAACGGCATCAAGATAGTGAAGCTCTACATATTGCGATTCGTTATCTGGCCATCGGAAAGTCATCTCTATTGCACAAAGAACTGGTGGAAGAGCGTAAGCTCTGTTCTTTCGTAAAAGTCAGCTCTCTCAGCGGACTCTTATCCGGAGTGAGCGTGGTGCTGCTTGCCCCCATTCAACCTCGCTTCAAAACAGCGATCATGGATTCCCTATTCAGACACTGGGCTGAGATCATGCGCGAGGGTGTACCTTCCGAAGCTATCGCATTGATCAAGAAAGACATCATTCACAGCTGGCTCTACAGTTTTGATGGAGTGGAACATAAGGCAAATCTGATTGCGGCTGAGGTGTTTAATGAGGATCTTGCTCGCATTCAGAACTATGCAGATCTCGTGCAGAGTATCGAGAACGCACAGATTGTCAAAGCAGTAAATGAGTTTTGGCAATCGCAAAGGATTGCTCTCTTCTATCAAGGTAATTCGAATTTCACACCGGATTTGGGGAAGCTTCTGAAGCACGAGCTTTCTCCTTATAAGCCTACCATCAGGCATAATCGCGAGAAAGCATTAACTCCCGAAGACTCGGGAGCAATTTCCAGATTAAGCCCAAAAACCGACACTGAGTATTATCAGTTCACCCTCCCCGGGGGCATGAAGGTGGTTTATAACTATGTCCCGCAACGCCCTATCTGCGGATTCACCCTCTCCTCTCACCTCTGTCAGCTCAGTGAAAACAAAGCCGGAATAAACTACTTCACCAGCGCTCTGATGCTGTATGGCACAGAGCAGCACGATCACAATGACTTGATGCGCATCTCGAGAGAGAAGGGCTTCAATATCCGCGTGCAACACCATTTAGACAGCACACTTTTTCGCGGGAAATGCCACTATCAGCACTTGCCTTTCGTTTTGTCCTTATTGCAAGAGATTTTGCTGAATCCGGTCTTTAACAAATCCCATCTCAATATGCTGAAAGCTGCAGCCCTGGACAATATGCGCAGAGAGCGAAGCTATCCCGCGTCCTACGCCTACAGCAAGTGGTTTTCCCAACTCTTTGGAAAAGAGAATAATCTGCTGCGTGCCACCGGCGAACAGAAAGACATCAGAGCAATCAACGTGGAAGATTGTCAAAGCTGGCACCAAAGCTGGCATATTGGTCGGGATTTCAGCCTCTGCATCGTCGGCTCGCTTGAGCTTAGCCAGATTCGGGATCTGTGCGAACAGTATTTTAGTTGCAGACCCACCACGATTGACCCTTTGCCCCATATCCTCAGCTACCAAAAGGAAAGCGCAAACCATATCAAACAATACAAACGCAAGGATCAGTCCATTATCCACTTGGGCGGCTTTGCCTGTCCGGCTTCCAGACGCAAAGACAATTCCGCCTTTCATGTGTTGGCGCAAGCATTGGGAGGGGATCTTTCTTCCAGGCTATATGCCATCCTGCGTGAGAAATACGGCTATGCCTATCAGATTGGTTTTGACTTTTCGTCCGTCACGGATCTGGGGTTTTGGTATGCCTATGTCTTTGTGATCCCGAGGATCATCGAGACTGCCTCAGGGTGATGAAGGAAATCATCAATGAGGTAGCCCAAAATGGCATTACTGATGAGGAGTTGAACTCAGCCAGGAACTACCTCATCTCTGTAAATCGCTTTGATTCAGAAAGTTTGGCTTTTCGCGCGTCGCATATCGCAAACCTGATCTCTCTGGGTTATGATCTGGATTTCTATCTGGATCGCGAAAGCCGCATTGCGGCAACATCGAAGGATCAGATTCGTGCTCTGGCAGCTGAATGGCTAGGGCAAGAAAATCATTACACTCATGTGCTGGTATAATCTATGTACTCATTAGGAATAGACATCGGCTCCCGCAACACGAAGATCGTGATTTGGGACCTAATCCGGAAGGAAATCGCTTTCCAGGCCTACCAAAGCACTGAAGTATCAGCGGTGCAAGCTGTGGAGAAGCTGTTGCAACTGGGAGCTCAGCATTGCGACATCAGCAAGATAACTAAAAGCTGCGTAACCGGCTATGGCAGAAAGCTATATCGCAATGCAGATAAAGTACTTTCTGAGATAGTGTGCCATGCGGCCGGTTGCAGCCAGCTATTCCCCGACACACGAACCGTGATCGACATCGGCGGACAGGATTCAAAGATCATCGCATTGGACAGTAGGGCCACGGTTGTAGACTTCGTTATGAACGACAAATGTGCTGCGGGCACCGGACGCTTTTTGGAAATGACCGCGCTGCGGTTGGAATGCTCCCTGGATGAGCTTTCAGCTTTAGCCGAGCGCTGTGACCGGGAATTGCAGCTGAATTCCACCTGTGTGGTCTTTGCGGAATCCGAGATCATTGGACTCCTGGCAGAGGGGAATTCGCCCCAAAACATTGCCCACGCGGTATATATGAGCATTGCCAAACGCATATATGCCCAGATGGCTGGCCTAAAAGCCATACCAACCCTGGTCTTCACCGGTGGCGTCGCTAAAAGCCTTCACTTAAAGATTTGTCTGCAAAAGCTGCTGAATAGCGAAATCAAGGTGGCGTTCGAACCGGAAATCAGCGGCGCTTTGGGAGCGGCAATCTTGGCATGAACTACGACTTTCATCTCCACACAGAATTCAGTTACGATAGCTTTATCAAAGGCCGGGAACTGTTGACCAGAGCTCTGGAGCTGAACTATGAAGAGCTTGCCATCACCGAGCATCTGGATCTGTTGCCCCAGGAGCTCAGCGTATGGGGCTTACCATCACTGACTAAGTATTCTGCTATGTCCACGCTCTGCAAAAGGAATTTCCCACCCTGACCCTGCATTGTGGCATCGAAATCGGGGATTATCACTTGGTGAAGGATTTTGCCCAGGAACTGATCTCCGGCTTTGATTTGTTTCCGATCCTCGGCTCTGTGCACTTTCTGTCGGATCACAGCAATGTGGCCATCCCCCTTCCCCACCCTTTGACCAAAGCTCAGATCACTGATTACTACAGGCACAACCTCAGTCTGGTTTCCACCTGTGAGATAGACGTTCTGGCCCATCTTGGTGTGTACAAGCGATATTACACGGAGTCTGTGGATGAAGCTCATGTCGAAGGGCTGATCCGGGAAATCTTCAGGGTGATGATCGAGCGGGATATCGCTCTGGAGATCAATTTCAGCGGGCTCTTCAAACTTATCAATCCGTGATTCCGGAGCCGCGTTACATCGAGCTCTATCGCGCAATGGGCGGAGAATTGTTTAGCCTGGGCTCGGACGCGCACCGTCTGGCCAATTTTGGTTCCACTCTCCATGGCCTTGATCTTTTGGGCCTACATCGCAGACCCACGCAGCATTCTCACTCCAGGCACTGAGTGTAGGGGCGCTCGATTGTCGCGCCATTAGTAGAAACCTCATCCTGACAAAGTCCAATCTTAGACGCTGCAAGATGCCCTGTCCACACCGGGTGGCAAGCTCTATCTGCCACAAAGGCCGCAGGCCATTGCCAAACAGGAGCTCCCGTATATCCTGCTCCATCATTTACCTCTTCATCAACCCTGTTTTACCTCATGCTTCCCTCATCTCATGAAGGGAATATGAGATAAAGCTAAGCTGAGCATAAGCTGAATAGCCGAGCAAGAATCCGGCTTGCTAAAAGCAAATCAGGGATATTACGAACTTACAGTCGTGGTTTAATGCGACAGGATGTCGCACCCACATCCCATCAGTCAGCTGAGTATCTCTCATACAGTACCCAAAGCGCGTTTAGGAACTTCAGGGGAAGCCGTTGAGAGGTGGCAAAGGGACTAAAGCAGTTTAGTGCCCTTGGTGGAGAAAGCGTTCACATCCAGTTCTGCGAACAATCCTGCTTTGAATTTGGGGATTGCTGCCGCGGCTACCATTGCAGCGTTATCCATGCAAAGCTGTAGGGAGGGGGAGTAAACGCTGATGCCATATTTGGCAGCCCGTTCTTTGAGGCTGGTACGTAGGGCAGAATTAGCTGCCACACCGCCGGCCACGAGGATGTTTTTCAGTTGCAACTCTCGAGCTTTCCGTACGCTTTTTTCCACCAGTGGTTCCACGATTGCAGCCTGTATGCTGGCAGCAAGGTCGGCCTTGTGACTTTCGATAAACTCTGCGCTTTGGCTATTCAGATAGGTGCGGATCGCTGTTTTAACGCCGCTATAGCTGAAATTGAAATCATCTTTTTGGGCAGTGCCCGGGGAAAGCGGAAGAATTCCGGATCACCATCGCGCGACAATCTGTCGAGGATGGGGCCACCGGGAAAGCCCAAGCCCATGAGCTTGGCTGCTTTATCAAAGGTTTCTCCGGCCGCGTCGTCCAAGGTCTTCCCCACCACATCAAAGGCGGTCTCTGTGGTAAAATGAACCAATTCCGTATGTCCCCCTGAGACCACCAAAGCAAGAAAAGGCGCTTCCAAATGGGGATGATCGATGTAATTCGCAAAGATATGGCTCAGAAGATGGTTAACGGTAAGCAGCGGTTTACCCAATGCCCAGGCCAGGCTTTTAGCAAAGGAAAGCCCCACTATCAAAGAACCGATAAGCCCGGGGTTGATGGATACAGCGATGGCATCTATATCGCCCAGTGTCAGCTCCGCCTTCATGAGAGCCAAGCCACAAAGCTGCATGATGTTTTTTATGTGCAAGCGTGAAGCCAGTTCAGGTAATACTCCACCAAAGGCCAGGTGTTGAGGCTGGCTTGAGATGAGGTTCGCGTAGACTTTGTAGTCCGTATCGAGCACGGCTACCGAGGTGTCATCGCAGGAAGATTCAAAAGCTAAGATATATTTCATGGACGGGCACGCACCTTATCCGGTGTAATGGCAATCAGTTGCACGTCTTCTGGCAGTTCCACGACCACACTGAATAGTCCGGCAGCATCAGGTTCAGCGCTGATGCTGGCTTTGATATCACGAAGGCCACTGATCTTATCCAAAACAGCGCTCTCACCTTGCAGCTTAACTGCAACCCTGGAGGGTAGATAGCCGGCAGGCAGGATCACATTGGGGAAGACCTTTGTGGCTTCCTGAGCTCCACTAATGGTAAGCAGGACGCTGCTTTCTGAGATGGAGACATCTCCTGGGGGCAGGATGAGGGCCAGTCTGCTTTGGCTTTCAGCTAATTCGGCATTACCAATAGCTTCCGTGGATACTCCGGTGATGCTCTTGATCCGGTTTTTGGGGCCGAAGATCGTGACCTTCTCCGGATCCAGGCTATAGCGCAGATCTGCCAGCCGGCTTCTTAAAAGCTCATCCTGGAATTCCGGAACTACAGGCACCACCTTTTGATGGAATACATCAGCTTGAATGGCGATTTTATCTGAGCTGGCAGGCCCCAGAAAAGTGACGTTTACGTTTTCCGGCAGGTCGATGCTGTAGTCTTCCAAAGAGAGGATGTCCGTGCCGGGACTGATCTTGCTAGCATCGATATTTACTCTGGGCTTAAACAATACCATCTTCAAGATGTCCTGCCCTTTGCCCTGCACACTGAAGGGGATGTGTTGCGGGATGTTTTCCAAGGTAACGTTCTGGGGCACAAAGCGTAAGTTTATCGGCAAATTGATCACGCTCTTCTGCTCTGTAACCAGCACGGATTGCAACCAGATCAATAATGCCAGGAGCACGGAGATGAGTCTGAGACCGATGTTTTCCCGGAACATGTGCTATTCAGAGTCTTCCGGCATCAGCGTGATGCCGAGTTGTTTGATCTTTTTATACAGGGTTGTGCGCTCGATACCGATCTCACGCGCGGTTTTGGATACCTGCCAGGCGTTATGGGCCAGATGGTGAATCAGAAAGTCGCGTTCATACTCCGCCATGCTCTCTTTTAAGTTATTGATATTCAGGTATCGGACGTTTTCCATATCACGATGAGCATCCTTGCAATTGATCTTCATATTTAGGTGTTTGATGATCAGCTCATTGGTGATATTGGTCTCGTTGATCATCACAAACTTGCAAAAGTTCCTCAGCTCACGGATGTTTCCGGGCCAAGAGTAGCTTAAGAGATGATCCGACAGTGAGGTAAGATCCAGTTTGTCGTTGATATCGTACTTGTTTGTAAAACTGGTGAGGAAGAAACTCATCAAGAGCAGGATGTCTTCGCCGCGTTCGCGCAAGGGCGGAAGCTGCACGATGTTACCTTCGATGCGGTAAAACAGATCTCTGCGAAACTTATCCGGATTGGACAGCAGCTGCATATTGGCATTGGACGCAAAGATCAGCCGGGTATCCACCTTTTTCATGGGACCACCCACCACCTGGATTTCTTTGTTCTCAATCGCCCGCAGTATCTTGGACTGCGAGACCAGAGAGAGGTTCGTGACCTCATCCAGGAAGAGCAGGCCGTTTGTGCATTCTTCGAAGAAGCCGGTCTTGTTGCGATCCGCATTGGTGAAGCTGCCTTTCATGTGGCCAAACAGCTCACTTTCGATCAAAGTCTCAGTGAGGGCAGAGCAATTCAGTGTGTGGAATGGCTTGCCAAAGCGGTTGGAAGATATATAGTAATAATTCGCGGCTACTTCCTTGCCGGTGCCCGTCTCTCCCAAAAGAAAGAGGTCTTCTCCCACTTCGGCCAGTTTATGGATCTGCTCTCGCACTTTCTTGATTGCGGTACTGTCTCCGATGAAGGGGAAGGAGCGGGTAAACTGCTTTTTCAGGTTGATATATTCAATCTGCAAGCCGATATGCTCTTCTTCCTGGCGCTTGAGGGTGATGGCATTATCGATGTGCAGCAAGAGCTGATTGGTGCTGAAGCTGCTGCCTTTTTCGATGAAATGATACGCGCCCATGGCCCGAATTTCCTGGACTTGAGCCGAGGTTACTTCTCCTGATATCACGATCACTTTGTAGTTCAGATCCAAGTTTTGCTTTAGATGCTTCAGAACTTCGATTCCGTTGAGCTTGCTGCCCACCAGATATACATCCAGCAGGATCACGTCAGGGTTGAAGACCCTTAATTCCTCAAAGAATATATCACTGTTTGCTGTGATCAGGACTTCGAAGTTAAAACGTTTCAATACCAGGGCCACCTGATCGGCTAAAACTACGTCATCTTCGAGTATCAGCACTTTGCCTTTTGTCATGTTTTCCTACCTTAGAAGTCTCTCTTCCAGTTCCGCGCAAGCATTGATGAAGTAGATATAGGCTTGTTCGGGTGAATCGTACGGAGAGAAATACTTGTGTACGTCTCCATCCTGGAAGTATTTGGCACACATATAATAGAAGTGATCCGAGGTGCTTAGAAGCCGGGCTGTGCGCAAGAGCTTTTCGTCTCCCCGGGCTTTGATTTTTTCGAAAAGATCATAGAGCGTTTCGATGGCATTGTGTTGCATATCGTTTTTCCAACCAGGCACTGAGATCGCGCTGTTCATCCGCCCAGGATACCGGTTCCGGAAAAGATAGTGATTCTTGTTGATAGTTAGCCAGTTCCGCTGTTTCACGCGGCATGGCAAAGCCCAGATTGGGTCGCTTCAGAACTTCTGCGGGGAAATGCCGCATAAACTCAAAGATGCCGCTTTCCGCCCATTGATGCTCGCCAAAGGTCTCATAATCCATAAACAGATTCAGGAACTGATTTCGTCCCTTATTTTCACTCAGAGTGAGATGATCAATCCAATTGACGAACTTATCCACCGTGAGCGGATACTCCGGCCAATCCCGATTCGAGAATCTGAAAGCGATGTCATCGGCTAATTGGTAATACTTCAAGAGCATATTGATATCTTTGGAATAATTCTTGTAGGCATAGAGCGGAGAGCGCCATTGCAGAATGCGGTCCACCCCTTCGGTGAGGATGGTCTTGAATCCTTCGATCTCATAGACGAGATCACTCAGGCGATCCTGAAAGATCAGTTCCGTGTTACGAAAGGTAACCGTGTCATAACCAAACTCGTCTTTCATAAGTTTACGGTGCATCATCACCTGATCCAGAAACTCGTTTGAATCATACAAGAAGGCTAACGAGTGAAAATAGGTTTCACCGATGATCTCCACACATCCGGTATCCACCAATGCTTTGAAGCTATCCAGGGTTTCAGGGCTGTAAAGCTTGAACTGCTCGATTGCGGTTCCAGTGATGGAATAGGATACTTTGAATCTTCCTTCATGCTGACGGATCAGTTCCAGTAATAGTTTATTGGTGGGCAGATAGCACTTTTCTGCCACCTTGCGCATCACCAAGCCATTGAGCGGATCATCAAACATGTCGCTGCCGGAGGCGATATCAAGCACATTATAGTGTTTCAACCGATAGGGCTGGTGAACCTGAAAGTAGAAAACGATGTTTAGCATATTACTCTCCTATGCCTCATGCCTGACGTATATATTCGGCCAAAGTGCCGGAATATAGAAGTCGGATCTTCTCGGCAGCTTCGTCCCATTGGATCCGGTGACTTCATGCATGCCGTCAATTCCCATTTTTACGCGTTTCTGTGGGTTTTCGATGAGGTGATTGATGGTCTCCACCCACAGATCAGTATCCCAAAAATCAATCTTGAAGGCATGGTTGATCACTTCAGCCACTCCGGATTGCTTGGAGATGATGGAAGTGATCCCAAAGGCCATTAGCTTCAAGGGGGCTGAATTCCGAATGGCTCGGACACAGAGGGTAACACATAGATGTCAGAAGCGCGCAGGACGCGTTCTACCTGCTTCCGGTTAAGAAATCCCGTGAAGAGAAAGCGGTTTCGCAATTTCAAAGAGGCCGATCTGCGTAGAAGTTTGCGGCTCATATCGCCGGTGCCGGCCATGATGAAGCGAGCTTCAGGATGCACGGCCAGGACGCGCTCTGCCATTTCCAGGAAGTAATCCGGCCCTTTCTGCAAAGTGATGCGTCCCAAAAAGAGGATCACCGGTCCGGTAAAGATTCGTTCTTTGGATACCACCGCGTCTTCGGGAACGCTAAAGGCATTGTGCACGATGCGGATCTTGGCGGTATCGATGCGATAGCGGCTCATGATCATCTGCGCGGTATATTGTGATACCGCGACCACCTTGTCCGCGTATGTCATTCCGGCATGTTCGATCTTATGAATACGTTCATCCCCCGGGCCTCCGGCTCGGTCAAACTCTGTGGCATGGATATGGACGATGAGGGGCTTTTGCCCAATCTTGCGTGCCAACATCCCGGCCGGATAACACAGCCAATCATGCGCATGGATCAGATCATAGTCCATGGTTCGGGCAAGCGTTCAGCTCGTAAAGTGTATTCCTGTACCTTACGGATGAGATCTTCATCGCCGATCAGATTTGTAGTCATCTCTTGCCAAAGTTCACGCTCTTCCAGGTTCACGGTCTCAGAAAGCCAGTATTCGCGTTTAAGGGCAACTGAATCACGGCGGATGTCGGCAAGCTGGAAATAGCTTTCCGGTTGCTCAGTGATCCCGATATATTCCATGCGTTCATGCAATGTGGAGAAGGTCTTTTTGGTGTAAACACTATGCTTTTCCTGATCCACAAAGACCACCGGCAAAGTATCAGCGTCAGAGGTTCGCGCATGGGAAAATAGACAAACTCTTTGGTGGGCAGCACGAGGTCTATCTTGATGCCTTGGCTGAGTAAAGCTTTGATCATGCCATAGCATGCCATGCCGTAAGCCTCCGGAAATCAGAGGGGGGAATTCCCAAGTAAACATCAGAATCTTCATGGCTCCACTCCCAAGCTATCGATATAGCTTTCAATGTTATACAGTGCCGCGACGCTCCAGGCCTGAGCAGGTGCTCCTTTGGGGAAGTGTGGAGCGTCTCCATCCCAGACTTCGGCGACGGAGGCAATGTGTCCGCGCATAAAGCCGCCCCGAAGGGTTGAGATAAAATCACCCAGCGCCTTTGCCATTTCTTTAGGGGTTTTTTCGTCCTGATATACTTTGAGATACAGGCCGCAGAAAGGACCCAGGAGCCAAGCCCATGCACTGCCATTGTGATATGCCATGTCTCGTTCCCGCTGGGTCCCGAAATACTTTTTCCGGAAGCGGGAATCCCTGGCACTGAGAGTGCGGATGCCATAGAAGGTATAGAGCTCGGCAAAACTGCGCTCCAAGACGCTTTTCATAATCTCTTTGTCCACCAAAGGCCAGGGCAAGGACAAAGCGATCAAAGCATTGGGACGAATATCCATGATCGGCTTTTCATCTTCCAGGCGATCAGCGAGGAAGCCATCACGGCAGAACTTGTCAAATGACACTTTCACTTGATCTTTGAGCAGCAGCAATTTCGCATTAGCTTGGATGCCCTTGCTTTGCATCTTATTATGCTCTTCACACATCGCTTCATAGGAGCATAGCGCGTTGTACCACAGAGCGTTGATCTCAACCGGAGTGCCCCAGCGGGGAGTCACGGCCTTGCCTTCGATGCGCACATCCATCCAGGTACCATGGCCGAAGGCCGGGCTCAGCTCGATCAGCCCATCCTCACGCACAGAGTAGTTCCCATCCGCGTTTGCCATCAAAGCGCTGATGATGCTCTCGCTAATGTGGATTACTTCTTGCCAATAGGTCTTGTTCTGTTTGCATTTGCCGTATTTCCAGAGCAGTATGATATACCATAGGGTGGCATCCACGCTGTCGTAATTGGCCTCTCGGCCACTCTCGGGCAGCATGTTCGGGATCAGTCCGTTTTTGATGTGACGGCTGTATTTGCCCAAGGTTCGTTCCACCACGTCCAGATACTTTTTGCTATGCAAGAGCGCGTTTAGCACCACCATGGTGTCCCTGCCCCAGGCTCCGTAAAATGGGTATCCGGCGATGACATCATCATTGGTCACAAAGTCTGATAAGGCAAACTCCAGAATATGCATATACTGCGCGCGTTTGAAGAGAACGTTGTCGTCATAATCCAGGCTGCCCAAGATACCCTGATCTATGCTCTGTACTGATGGAAAGTCCGCAGGCCTGGCAAATCAGCGTAGCGTTTTTC
>JAJOKA010000110.1 GCA_021206555.1 Candidatus Cloacimonadota bacterium
CGAAAAATATGCACTTCCAGTTTATGAGCGTTATTATATGAGAACGGTATTTAGCAATGAGCACATTGTTATCATAAACAGTGCTTCAAAAAAGTTATGGCATTTAAGCTCGCAAAGAGCAGTCGTACCCAATGATGAACAAAATTTGTTCCCGGGATTGAGGTCAGGACAAAAAATATTCGAACTACTGCAAAATACTCCAAATGTGGTGTTGGTGACTGATGAGAAGAGAAAAGATAAGTCATTGTACATCGCAGGTGCAAACGATCAACATGAACTTGTTTCCTCGCTGCCTGATGAATACCAGGACATGGGTTTTGGGGATGGCTATTGGTATTATCGTAGATTTGAAGGCGTGTATTCAGTTATATATGCTCAGAATATTGAAACGGGCATAGTTACTAAACTAACAAGTATGAAATCTGAACCTGAGGCAATCAGGGCAAGAGAACGAAGAGAATTAGCAAAGAAAGGCGTGTATATGGCGTATATTGTTGGTACGCCATCATCTGACTTTTCGAGAAAGCTGGTTGGCGACATACTCTTGCTCAATCAAGATAACAAACTGGAAGCCTTTAGGGGTAGTAAATTGCTTGCAAGTCATAATAATAGTGCTTTAGCAGATAGTCTCAACAAGTGGTTTAATGGCTGCAGTGATTCAGCATACGAGTTCATGCATGTAGCCAAACTCGGTTTAGGTAATGGTAAGCTGTGGCATTATAAAAGGACATATCGGTTTGATAGTGGAGCAGACGGATTGGAGTTTGATGTACCCAGTTTTAGCTATGATATCGTTACCAATGAGCTTAGGCTGCACCCTGAATTCCGTCGATTAACTGAGATCAATGGCGAAATCTGGACAGTCAAGCAGGATAGCAAAGATGTCAATAAGTGGATTTTGCAATGCATGAGTTCGAAACAAAGAATACTACCTCTTCCTAATAGCTGTAATGCTGAGTATTTTGAAGACCACAGCTTTCAACTCCTTGGCGGTAAAAATGCGCCAAGCATAGTTACCAAGAAGGTTATGGTATTGGATAAGGATGAATGGATCTTCGTCCCAAGTGAGACCTACACCCAAGCTGGTGGTGTGCGTAAACTCATCTTTGCAAATGGAACTATCTGGATCATTGGGCACCAGGGACTATGCAAATATTCTCCACATACAGCAAATGCATTTATCTACGATAGAAAAGATGGCTTGCCAGGATACATCTATGATGCTTGGACACTTGGTGACAGAATAATTGTTACAGGATCAGACTCTTATGATGCTCCATTTACGATAAATACAATAAACGTGATAGAGTCCGGGGTTAGAGTATCTGTGCCCTGGTTTGAAGTTGGAGCAGGGGTATTACAATGTTAAGCATGAACCCAGATTGAAACATCATCAAAACAACATCCGTATTCCCAATCGACATTCTCAACGTTAGCGACCCCAGCAAATGCAGCCTCAAATATCGCTTACAGGGCTATGACAGGGATTTTCAGACCCGGGCCTACACTCCCTATCTGGAGTTTCGCAAACTGAAGCCGGGCAGATACAGTCTGGACATATCGGCCTACTCCCCTGAGGGATACTATTCTGAGGGCAAGAAGTTGATAAACTTCCGCATCGTGCCACCCCTTTGGGCAAATACCTATGCCTATATGCTTTATGTCCTGCTTATCGTAGGCTCCATCTATGCTCTATTCCGCTATCGCACGCGGGCTTTGGCTTTGCAGAAACTGGCTTTGGAGGATACGGTGGCTTTGAGGACGAGTGAGCTGCGCGAAAAGCAGGAGAGCATGATGCAATCCATAGAGTATGCGTCCTTGATCCAATCTTCGATCCTGCCTTTGGAGGCGGAACTGCATAGTGTCATCCCCCCGGCATTTCATCATCTTCAGACCCCGCGATGGAGTGAGTGGCGATTTTTACTGGTTGCATCAGGAAGAGGGGCATTTCTACCTGGCTTTTGATCGATTGCACCGGACATGGCGTGCCGGCGCTTTGATCGCCGTGACGGTGAATTCCATCCTCAATTCCCTGGTCAAGGATCGGGGAATAAAAGAACCCCAAAGATATCCTCACTTTTAGCGCATCAGGAGATTGGCCGCTTGTTGCATCAGCAGAGTTCTTACAATCAGCAGGATGGCTTTGAGATTGCGCTGCTGCGGGGTAAAGCCGGATCTTTCGCAAAATCTGCTTTGCCGGAGCGAAACGGCCTCTGTATCTGTATAGCGAAGACAAGATGCTGAAGATCCCGGCCAATCGCTCTGCCATCGGTGGCCTCAAATGGCATGAAAAGCTGCTATTTACTTCCACCACCTTCAGCTACCAACCCCAAACCCTGCTCTATCTCTTCAGTGATGGCATCGTGGATCAACCGCATCCCGCTTTTTGGCCGTAAGCTGGGCAGTGCCAGATGGCTGGAATTGCTCTCTGAAAATGCCACAATGCCCATCGCGGAGCAGGAACAGAGCATCAATAATCTCTTGCAACAAATGCTGGAATACTCCGATCAACGCGATGATATCACCATAATCGGGCTGGAGCTGCCATGAGAATGTTTGCAAAACACGCAAAGCCCAAAGCTGAAGACGGCCGGGAAAACCTGCTTAGTTCGGTGGTGGCATTGTATCTTTATATGTCGCGCAAGCGCGGGACATCGGGGCAAGGAAATTGCCTTTATCGATCATCTATTGCGCAGCATGTTTGGCTCGGAAATTCCGCTCTATGAGATCGAGCAAGCCCGGCTCAGCGAGCTGTCCTTGCGAGAAGCGGCAAACATCCTGGCTCGCATGCTGAACAGCGCTGACCGCATCAAGCTGATCCTGAATCTGATCAGTCTGGCCTATCACCAACGCAGTCAGGTTCACGTTTTGGGCTCGATCGAGATCGTTGCTCTGGCTGATCTTTTGCGCCTGGATGTGAATCTTTTGGATCCCATCTACGATCTCTTTGAAGGCAGTGCCGATAGCATCGTACTTCCGCTGGAGCTTTCCGAGGATGCCGGCGGTAGCATCAGGAATTCCATGCTCTGGGCTGCCAACGGAGATCTGAAAAGTTCTGAGCTGGAGCTGCACTTTCTGATGATCGAAAACCTGGTATTGGTGAAAAACCTGGGGCAGGGCGCCTTGCAGATTGCGGATGCTGATGTCACCCGCCAAATGGAATCAGAGCAGTACCACATCATCAAGCCCGGACATAGGCTGATCAGTGAATCCAGGATATTGGACTACAAAGATTTATGGCAGATCTACCGGCAATTGCACAGCTTGAGCTCCATTGATGATTATCAGCAACGCGCAGCGCAGGACTCCAGCATACAGCATCAGGAATACTTCATCGAGCGTAGCGGCAGCTTAATTGGGATTTCTACCAAGGCCGGAGAGCATAGCATTGCGCGTTTCTTCCAAAAAGGCCAGGATTGGCAGTTGGAGGCCATGTACGGCGGTGATCTGCGCTTGAATATGCTTCCTCTGCAGCAAAGTGTCAGCTTTGGGCAAAATAGCGATGTGATCAGTGTTCATGGCCGCAACTACATTGTCGAACCGGCATTGGGAGCTGATCGAGATTCCGCTTTTGGTAAATGAGCTACGTGTGCAGGATGTGTGGCATAGCTTCAAAGAGGGAAATCCGGCCCTCAAAGGCATATCCTTCTCGCTCCCCAGGGCCACAATGATGGCCATCATGGGTCCCAGTGGCAGCGGCAAAACCACTCTGCTGCAAGTGCTTCTGGGCGAGATCAAAGCCCGCAAAGCCCGGATCATGCTGGATGGTAAGGATCTGGGGGCAAACATGCAGGTATTCCAGCAATATATTGCCTATGTGCCGCAGGACGATCTGCTCTTTGCCAATCTCAGCGTTTATGAAAACCTTTATTACAAGCTGAAACTCTGCCTGCCGGAAATGAAAGACGCTTCCGAAATCCGCAAGCGCATCCATAACCTTTTGCGCAGCGTGGATCTATATGAACAGCGTCACCTGATGGTGGGCGATGTGATGAACAAAAAGCTGAGTGGCGGGCAAAGAAGACGCCTCAATATCGCCTTGGAACTGATCACCGGCCCGGCCATCCTGATTCTGGATGAACCCACCAGCGGGCTTTCCACCAAGGATTCGGAAAGCATCGTTCAGCTTTTGGGTGAGCTGCGGGATCAGGGCAAGATCATCATTAGCACCATTCATCAGCCCAACGCCAGCATCTTTAATAGCTTTGACCGGGTGCTGCTGATGGACAAAGGTGGAGTGCAGGTCTATTTCGGCAATTCGGAAGCGGCCTTCGGTTACTTCTCTGAGGAGTTGAAAGAGCTGGAAGATTTCCTCGCTAAAGCAAAAGCTGAAGCTGAAAATGCGGAGTTTTTCTTCGATCTCATCGAATCCCGGGATGCCTCATTACAACGGCTTTACGATCCTGAGTATTGGGAGAATAAATATCGTGATTTCAGCTTTTTGCAGGCGATTCAGTATGATAGCACAAACAACAACCATGAAGATGAGCAAAAAACACCGGAGAAAATCCAGACTGAACTTCAGAAATATGGCCATTCTCTTCCGGCGTAACTTTTTGAACAAAAGGCCGCAACCCTCTGAATCTGATGATGACCTTTGGCCGCGCCATTATTGGCTTTTC